>SGBD01000001.1:600000-877655 GCA_004195035.1 Candidatus Acidulodesulfobacterium ferriphilum
CGCAAATAACCCCTTTTGTTACCGGATGCAGCGGGTTCCCCGCAACTTTAATTATCTTGCCGTTATCTATTTCCACCTTTAACGAACATGTGTCGGGACAGTCATGCGGACAAACGGAATAGCAAATTTCCATCGGTTCAATCCTCGGTTAAAATACTTATTTTATATTTTAACATAAAAGCATCGTTAAATCGAAAGATTAAGTTAACCCCAAAACAGAACCGTTTATTGAAAATCCGGCAAAGATATGACTGAACATGCAGAACTAAATCTGCGCTAAAACAGGTAAGGTATGTAACGTTTTGTTTTCTTCATATAACTGCGGTATTCGTCCCCGAATTTCTCTATCAAAGCCTTCTCCTCTAAAGGCACCCTGACGAAAACGATAGTAACGCTTGCGGCAAAGATGATAAACAGGCTGAGCCAATTTCCCAAAGACAACCCCATGCCCAGCATGAAAAGAAAAAGTCCTGTATAGGCAGGATGCCTTATTAGGCTGTAAATTCCTTTTTTTACTAATGTATGATTTTGCTGAATCGCAACCATTATGGAGAAATATTTCCCCAGCGTTCTAAGCGCAACTAAACGGATTATCGAACCTGCCAGCATAAAAATTAATCCCGAAAAAAACCAAAAAACTCCATGCCCTTCAATCCTCCCTATTTTTCCGAAGGATAATAAAAAACCCGATAAGACGGCGATACCGACCGATGCAATATATATTTGCGTCCATCTGCGGTCATATACCTTTCCTTTGTTATAACCTAAGGGTTTCTTGAGTATAAAGAAATGCGAAATAAATATCAAAATAAGAACCGCGGAAAAAATATAGGAATAAGGGTATTTAAGCCAGATCGGATAGGACATTAATCATCCTTTTGATTTATAATTTTAGACCATTTCCCTGTTAATTTATCGTATCTGCCTTCGGGAACATATTCTTTACTTTAACTAAGTTAACTAAGGCTTCCGGCGCCCGCTGTATTTCGTCTAAGATAGCATTGTCGTATTGGTTCAAAAAACCTTTGGGGTCGGCAAGGGCAAACTGTCTTATATCCGGGGTTTCAAGATTCGCGTATTTCTTATCGGGGAAAACATGCTTTATTAATGTAGTCTTCCCGCTTTGTCTCGGTCCTGTAATAGTAACAACAGGATATTGATTTGCAAGTTTTATTAAAATATTTTCAATGTTCTACTTATCATATATTTATAATATATGATAAGTAGAACATTTTGCAAGTTATACTTTCAAAATTTACCAAACTTCCATCTTGCCTTCTAATATCAGGGTCATCTGCCCGATTGCTTTATACCGAATATTACCGCAAACTTATAAAATTTATACACACAGTCGGCATCCGCGAAACTGGCTTCTTTAAGCCATTTTATCTGTTGGCAGATGGTAGCCTCCCTGTCTAATTTCAACCTTTCCTTCCATGCCGCTATATCGTCTTCAGAAAGCCCGTTTTGCCTGATTAAATTCTCCCATTCCTTTTTGTAATAAGATTCTATTGTTTCGGTATTTCCTAAAACCTGTTCGGCATTGACGAATATACCTCCCGGCTTAAGATAATTATATATTTTTGTAAACAGCCGCCTTTTGCCGGCATGGGGCAAATGATGAATAGACATCGCAGAAATTACTGCATCGAAGGTATCTTTAAAATCATAGTCGGCATAATCGCCTATTATATATTTTATATTTCTCTTATCCTTAAATCTCATTCTGGCGATATCCATCATTCCCGATGCCATATCGATAAGCGTAACATTTGCGTCGACATATTTTTCAAGAAGAAAAGAGGTGAGCAGCCCTGTTCCCGCTCCGAGGTCCAAAACATCGAGGGGCAGGGAAGTTTTTCTTATTAAAGAAACGGAAATGGAGTAAAGGTCGTCGAAACACGGAATTAATTTTTTTCTGTTAATATCGTATTTAGAAGCTATGGAGTCAAAGGTATCTCTGATTTTTTGGTTCATGATATTATTTTTTAATATATCTTACTCTTTTTTTACAAGCACTCCTACGCTTGAACCGTTAAGGATTTCTTCGAGTATTTTATAGTCGTTAATAATCATGTTTATAAGAAAGCAAATTTAAGATACGGATATTTTTAAGGCTTTGGTTCTATTACCGTAAATTCTTTTATCTCGTCCGTTGCACCGGTGCATATTACAAGGGCTGTGGTTTCGATATTAACTAAAGCGGCATGCGGATGACCTTCTGGATTTAATACATAATCTCCGGGGAAAAATCTTCGTTCCCCGTTCCTGTAACAGTGTCCGCCTTCGAGTATATAAACATGCTCGTCGGAACGGGCAACCGCTACGATTCTGATTATCTTGCCTTCGGGAGGAAGGGATTTAATTAAATAAGCAACTCCTTTTCCGTTTTCAAGCCTGTTAGTCAACTGTTTAACGAATACTATATCTTTGCCGTCATGCATTACGCTTTCACCGTAAATAGAGCTTGCGGGCGTCCAGCTTATTTCCGGCGTTCTGATAAAAACAGCGTCCGTTTCCATTTTTACTCCTCTAAAATTATTTACTTAGTTTTAACTGGTTTATGCGCCATTATAGCATAACGGAAATCATAATGGCACGATAAAGGATTATTTGAGAGGTCTTTATGTGTAGAATTCATTTATATCTTTAACTCCCGAAATAACCGGTTACCGAAACCAAATCCAGTACGCGTCCTTTCATCGCGTTTATAAGTTCTCCCGCGTTTACCCCCCTGCCTGATTCTAATTTTGCGCTAAGAGCGTATAAAGTTATAAAATACCTGTGGGGTTTGCCCTGCGGGGGACACGGCCCTCCGTAACCAGTGTTGCCGAAACCGTTAATCCCCTGCGCATAAAAGCCGTTAACGGCGCGGCGGCTTGGGGATATGCCTTCTTTAAGGCTTCTTGCGTTACCGGGTATATTGTAAATCAACCAGTGGTAGAAAACGCCTCCGGGCGCATCCATGTCTTTCATTATTACGGCGAAGGTCTTCGTTCCGGCGGGAACATTCGTCCATGACAGCGAAGGAGAAAGATTGCTTCCTTCGCAGGTGTAAATAGCAGGTATAACCCCGCCGCTTTTAAAAGAGCCGGTTGTCAGTTTTAAGGCAAGAGCGGGAGCAGGAAATACGAAATTTAAAGTTATGTTAAAAATTACCGTGAAAAACAGGCCTATTAATACGGGGAATACGGGGAGTATTTTAATTTTACTTATGCTATATTCTTTAGACATTTCCGTCCTTCCGAATTAAACCAATTAACGATTATTTATTATTTATCCAGAATAATATCGTTAAAATGTTCCCCTAATTCTTTAGACCTTGCTTCGGTTACCCTTTTATACCGCTTGCCCCCGTCTTCCCAGTCTGCTTCTACCCCGTATGCGGCTTTAACAAATCCGACAGCCCTTACGGCATCCGCAAGAGCCTCTTTATCATCCGTACCGTAAATCTTAACCGGACTGCCTATCGCAACCGTATGGGGCGGAACGAGAAAACCCTTCGGAATAACGGTATTGGCATGGACGAAGGCCGAAACGGCGACCACGGCTCCGGATTGGATAATAGCACCGTGCAAAATTGTAGCCCCGGTTGCGATGAACGAATTGGGTCCTACGGTGCATCCCAAAAGCGTTGCATGCGGCCCAACATTGACGTTATTTCCGATTATAACGGGATTATTTTTATCAGGTAAGGCGGTAGCCCTGATAACGGCATTTTCTAAAATTATAACGCATTCGCCTATTTCTATATGGGAACCCTCGGAATCTAATACCGCCCCGTACATTATGCGGGAGTCTTTCCCTATGCCGACCTTTCCGCAAACTACCGCTGTAGGGGCGACAAAGACGGAATGGCCTATTTGAGGCTCAAAACCCCGGTGCCTGATTATCATTATTTAGATGTTTCCTTATTTTATCTTTAACGGTTAAATTAAAACTTAACCTCGCGGTTATGCCGAAAGCTTTTGCTACTTTCTGTATAGTATCTATTCCTATATTGACGTTTCCGTTTTCGATTCTCGAAATTACGGCTTGAGTAGTTCCGATCTTTACCCCATTCATTATAATGTTATATCTTATAAGATATAAAAATCAAGGAAATATTTATCTTTTCATCCATAAATCTAATTTATTTCTCCTTCGGCGCTTATGCTTTTAGGTTCACTGTTTCTAACATCGCTCATGCTCTTTACCGCCGTTATTCTCAAAGCCTTGCGCTGATAAATGTTATTTAAAACCAGCGCGGCAATAACAAGCAAGGCGCCCGACATTTCGAAAAGGGTTACTTTGCGCCCCGATAACGAAGCAATTATCAGAGTCGTTACCGGCACCGCATTAATAAACAGAACCCCGTTAACGGGTCCTATAATTTTATTGCCCGCGTTCCAAGTGAAGACCGCCATAACCCCGGCTATAAGTATCATATACGAAAGTTCCCGCCATACGCCGGATATTTCGTTCGCGGCAGGCACATGCAGCCAGCCGAGGGCAGTCGCCAAAACTACTGCAAAAAGAATCGTAACATCCCCCATTGCGCATGTTAAGGCGGTATAACGCAGAGGGGAAAACCCTGCGAATTTTGTTATCCCCCAAGTGTAGATTACCCATGAAAACGCTCCAAGCAACATAAAAACATCCGCCAAAAGGCTTTTTTTCATCGAATAAAGAAGCATCAGGTTTCCATCGGTGATGACGAGCAAGACCCCGATAAGCGCGATAAAAATAGCAATAAAAGTAAATTTATTAGGTTTTTTACCGGTTGCCGCCCATGAGACTGCGGCGGACATAAGGGGCATAGTTGACATAAAGACTGCCGCAATTATCGCGCCTTTAGCCCCCGATATCATCTGCTGGCCTAAAAAGACAAGAAATCCGAAACCGGCAAATCCCGCGGAGCCGAAAAGCCATAGCGGCAGTACCTTTCCTTTAAAATTAAAGGCTTTTCTGCCTTCGAAAATTACGAGAAGTATAAAAAAAATTATGGATGCGCTCGTATATCTTAACGCTGTGAAATAAAATGGATCCATTATCTTTAAAGCGCCGTCCATGACTGGGAACATCCCGCCCCACGCTATCGTAGAGATTAAACATAGCAACACGCCCGATATTAATTTATATGCGTTTTTCATCAAAAACACCCCCTCCCCGCTCCAACCATGAAATTATTTAAATAAAGTTATTTTTAAAAATGAAACAACTTACCTTAATATTATCTTGCATACAGTATAAAACCTGTTATATAATGAGTCAAATGAATAATATTTATAATTAAAATGATAATTTACTCATGACGCTTACCCAATTAAACATTTTAAAAACCGTGGTCGAAACGGAAAGCTTTACCAAAACGGCGGACATCCTGCACATAACGCAATCGGGCGTGAGCCACTCCATTGCGTCTTTGGAAGACGAACTGGAAATCAAGCTCGTTAAAAGCAATAAGAGAAGTGTTTCCCTTACGGAAGCGGGAGAAAAGATTTATATTCTTGCGAAAGATATTCTAAGCCGCATAGACAGGTCGAAAGAAGAAATTTCGGCGTTAAAAAACCTGCAGACCGGAAAACTGAAATTAGGATGCTTTCAAAGCGTTTCCGTAAGAATCCTGCCCGGGATTTTAAAGGTATTCAAACAAAAGTATCCCGGAATAGAAATCTCATGGTTTGAAGGTACGGACTTGGAGGTCAGGGACTGGATAATAAGCGAAGCGGTGGATATCGGGTTCGTCGTATCGTCCTCTGTACCTTTGTCCGAGTGCGCATCTTCGCAGATCGAAGGTGCGGACAAAGACGGGCTTAAGACTATCCCTCTTTTGGAGGATAAGATGCTCGGGGTCTTTCCCGCAAAACATCCCTTGTGTTCAAAGAAACATATAAATATAAAAGAGCTTGCCGGCGAACATCTTATAACATTTAAGGGGTCGAGCTGCGGCATGCTTATAGCGTCTAATTTAATAAACATAATGAAAAATATAGACGAAATTAAAAAAATAGAAGTCAGGAATATAAGCACCGTTATAGAAATGGTCAGGGGAGGCATAGGCGTAGCTATTATGCCGGAGCTTGCCGTTCCTCTAAATTATGCGGGCATATGTTCGGTTCCCCTAAGCCCCGAAATAAAAAGAGAAATTGCTCTGGCATACCGCCCTTCCTGTTCTTTAGACAACCTTTCCTTATCCGCAAAGGCTTTTATAGAAATAACGAGGAAATGGATAGAAGAGCATTTTAAAATCGGGAGAGATGTTTCTTGAGTTTCTCTCCCCCCCCCCGCCTTTTAAGGCGAAGGGGGAAGAAATAATTTGGCAATATGCAATATAAATAATAAATATTGCCGGCTAAAATGATCGGTTAACGCAGCGATTTAAACAGCCATGTGCCGTAAACGGGTTGAGGACCCTGCATGCCGTTATGCACGACGTAGAATCCTGGCCACCTGAGGTCAACCCAGACTTTAAGGCTTTTCCCGTCAAGTTTCATGTAATAAGGATTGTTGGTTCTGAAGTTAGTTCCCATGCCGACAAGCCTGTGGCACCTGTCTTTTTCTACCGTGACATTTTTAACTAGTCTAAGCCGCACTCTTTGACCGTGCCATGTAATAAGATAATAAAATTGCCCTATCGGCGGATGCACGGGACAACCCGGGCAAGGGCGCGGATAAATGGCGCTGGAAGATTTTACCCCGAATAAAAATATCATAGGCAGTGATAATGCTAATACTAAAACGAACCATTTTAGATTTGTACCGAATAAACTTGCGTAACTGGATTTTATTTTCATTTTATTCACCCCCTTTTTATTAAATTTTAATAATTTATATAATTGCCGATTATATAAATTATTTTTAACGACGCCAATATACATATATTATGGTATATTAGGATTTTACCACTAAAAAAGAAGTTGTCAAGTGTTGGCGGCAATGCATCGGCAATGCGCCGATAATAATGAAACAGCGGGTTAAATTTATCCGGCATCGAGTGGGCGGGCGAGCCGGCAACTGACCCTCTCCTCCCCCTCCGCGCTAATCCCCGCGCTTGGCGTTTTTGTTTTTTGAATTTTTAGGAGTATAATTTCATATTATGGACCCTCAAGAGCTTATAAACAAATACGGCGGCAGATTTTCGTCAAGCTTGGGCATCCGTCTTTCGGCCTCAAATCCGGACGAAATATTTAAATGGTTTATCGCCTCCATGCTTTTCGGAGCAAGAATATCGGGAAGTATTGCGATAAAAACATATAATAAATTAATATCGAAAGACATCGCCTCCCCCGAAGATATTTTAAAAATAGGATGGGACGGTCTTGTCGCAATTCTGGATGAAGGGGGTTACGCAAGATACGATTTTAAAACCGCAACAAAGTTTCTCGAGGTTTGCAAATCGCTGACCGAAAACTATAACGGAAACCTAAATATATTGCACTCAAGGGCATCGGACGGGAAAGACCTCGAGAACAGGTTAAAAGCCCTCGGCAAGGGCATCGGGGATGTAACCGTTAATATATTTTTAAGAGAATTAAGGGGAATATGGCTTAAAGCAACACCTTTGCCGCCTAACACCGTTATGACTGCGGCTAAAAAAGCAGGCTTTATTCCTGAAGAACTGACCGACAATAAAAAAGCGCTCCATATGCTCTTTAGTATATGGAATGGCGGAAGGAAAGGCAAAGAAGCCGAAAAAAGGATGAAATCCTTTCCCGATTTCGAATCGGCATTGGTTAAAAGCGGCCTCGAGATTAGAAAAAAGAAATTATCGTGATGCGAATCAGCGGCCTCCTGCTCCCAAAGAGGCCATAATATATTATAATATAACTTAGTAATTTTAAATAATTAGTTTTAAAAAATGCTTTGACAATGAATAAATTATACAATATAATCCTTTAAAATAATAATTAATTAAATCTTATACTCTTACTAATTTACACAAAGAAATAAATAAAAACCGACGATAATCAAAATGGTAATGTTTGCGGGTATTTTCATAGTTCCGCTTATTTTGCTTGCGGCATGCGTTTATATTTATTGCCGGTATTTCTTCATTATCTTATAATATTATTTAATTAAATCAAAAATATTGGAAATTCTTTTTAAAATTAAACGAACTTAAAAAAGGATGATAAAGATAAAATAGGCCACTCCCTATGATATTATGACAAAACGGAATATTAATCCATTTAGTATGACAGCAATATCATAAAAAGACTATAGGGGAAAAAGCAATGACATATCTTGCTAAACTTTATCTTACGGTCGGCATAACCGGACACAGGGATTTAGTCGAAGAAGATATCCCTTTACTTAAAAAGCGCATAAAAGATGTTTTTGATGATTTAAGAAAAGAGTATCCCAATACGCCGTTGCTCCTCATAACGCCGCTTGCTGAAGGCGCCGACAGGCTTGCCGCCGAGGTGGCATTGGAAGAAAACATAGAATATGTTTCACCCCTCCCTTTGCCGATAAATATTTATAAAAACGACTTTCCTGACACTGTTTCCGAGTTCGATCATTATATTTCAAATGCAAAAGACTTTTTTGAACTCCCTCTGGGTAAAGACAAAATAGAATCCATAAGCAAATATGGAAAAGAAAGGGATAAAAGATACCAGCTTGTCGGAGCCTTTATAGTGAGATATTCCCAAGTGTTGGTAGCCTTATGGGACGGCAAACATACAAGCCTTACCGGAGGCACATCGGATATTATCCGCTTTCAATCGGAAGGCCTTCCGCATGAATATGCCACTAACCGATGCGAGTTGGACTTCCCCGACAGCGGCCCAGTATACCACATACTTACGAGAAGAAGAAAAAACATCGATATATCCGTTCCTTACAATGCCAAGGTTAACATTATTATGGCGACAGAAGGTAAAAAAAAGGAGGGTGGCGTATTTCGAATAATAGACAGAACGGCTGAGCGTCTTTTCCATAACGACCATTTTAAGAAGGGCGACACCGCATTCCGACCCATTGACAACTTTAATTTTGAAGCGGAAAAATTGACCATTAAAGACGCGGATAAATCTTTGAAATACTTAACATCTCTTAAAGATTTTGAAAAGGAAAAAGACATAGCATACCTTTATGCCAATGCCGATGCCTTGTCGTTAAAACATCAGAAAAAATGGCTGTTTTCCCAGAAGCTTCTATTTGTTATAACTGGGCTTATCGTCACCGACTTTATTATATACTCGTTTATAAACATAAGATATCTCCTCGTTTTTTACATAACCCTTTATATATTGGCAGCATTTATAATCGCAAGGTATCATAAAAACCGTGAATCTTATATAAACTATAGGTCTCTTGCCGAGGGGCTAAGGGTGGTATTTTTTCTAAGGTTTGCCGGTCTTCACGAGGATGCAGCGGACAACTATTTGAGCAAACAGGCGGAAGAGCTTCAATGGGTAAGGGAAGCGATGAGGTCGGCAAATGTCATCAAACCTAAAATAAAACCGGACTTCGAGATGGTTCAAAAGGACTGGATAAATGGGCAAATAAAATACTATACGGGCGCAAAAGCAAGGGACCAAAAAAAGCTTACGACTATACGCACTATCACGATTATTCTTCTTTTGTTAGGTTTTATCAGCGCGGTTCTGGCGCTGATAAAAGGTTTAACAGGCATTCTTCCGCCATTAAATCTACTTATTGCCATGACAGCGCTTATGCCCGCCTATGCAGCAATCCTTGAGACCTACTCGGTAAGGATGGGTTTTACGGAACATATTAAAGAGTATTCCCGTATGCAAGGAATATTCGAGCGCGCGAACAAGTTACTTAAAAATTCGAAGGATGTAGAATCGAGACAGAGGATTTTTTTAATGCTTGGACGTGAGGCTTTAAGGGAAAATGCAGACTGGCTTTTACTGCACAGGAAACTTCCCGAAGGACTTCCCAAACAATAAACCGGTAGATAAAAGATTGGGAAACATGTTTGAGTTTCTATTTTATAGTTTAATATTGTAAAAATTATTAAATTTTAATTATTTAAAATGCTTATGGATAATAACAAAGATAAGTCCGATTTTTTTATAAGTTTTAAAAAAAGCGATATAGATGAAGGCTATGTTGCATGGCTTGAAAATTTATTGGATAAAAAGGGATATAGTTATGTTACTATGAAAGATATTAAACCAGGCGAAGACTTTGAAATATCAATTAATTCAAAACTTGAAAATACCCGCGGAACAATTTCTGTCATAACCAAAAATTATTTTGAAGGATATGACTCTGGAAAAAACTGGTGTTATAAAGAATTTTCAGCCGCCATGCATCATTCTGAAAAGGATAATAATTATTCTTTTATTCCCGTGCTATTTGAAGAGGTTCATAAGATACCGCCACTCTTTGAACGCATAAACTACATTGATTTATATAATTTCAATAATGATGATGAAAAAAGAGAGGAATTGGAAAAAGCAATAATTGTGCAGTCGAAGATTCAAACCGAACAGATGCCCATAAATGATTTGCATAGACCTGTACCTGTATATCTTGCAAAGAAAAAACATATAAAATCCTATTGGGTTATAATATCTATATTAGCTATTGCCTTATTAAGCATTTACGGCTTCTTGCGGTTGGGGTTTAAATTTAATCCTGGCGCCAAAACTAAGGAAAAAACCGGCAATTTTACAAATCCTGTGCCAAATAACTACAAGCCCCGTGTGATTACTAATAAAACACAACCGAAACAATCTGTTAAACCCATACCTATCACAAAACCAACCGCCGTATATGCTCCGCATCCGAATAAACGACGGCCAAGAACTGTTGTTGCTTATGTTCCTCATCCAGGTTTACCTCAGCCAACTATTACAAGCATAAGTCCGAAGATTAATATAGCTGGAAACTGGGTAGGTTTTTTTACGAAATTCACATCAGCAGGCAAAACCATATTAATTCCTTTTACAATGGACATCAATGAAAATGGAAACAATATAAGCGGCACGATGAAAAATAAAATGTTTGGAGTCGTACACAGGGGCCATATAACCGGCACGATAAATGGCAGACATATTTCTTTCGCGACTACATATGCTTTTTCAACCTCCAAATATTTATATTCGGGAAGAATTTCAAAAAATATGTTTGAAGGAAAGGGTACATGGAAGTACTATTATAAAAATGGAAAATGGCTTATTGCCAGACCAGATGCTAATTCTAAGATAGTAAATGTATATAATAAATTAAAAAATGCCAAAAAAAGCAATAACACTTCAAATATTCGTATTAACGGGCCTAACTGGGGCAGTGTCTTTCATAATTTATTTAAGTAAAACTATTTTTATAGCGTATTTAGTCATGTAAATTTATTTCCGGCAAAATGAGCGTATAAATACATGCCATTTTTAAGCAGATTCACCGACATGAAATTTATTTCAGATTTTTTTTGTCCCCATTTTTGCAGGTGTCAAGCGAAAAATCTTCGTAATGAGTTAAATACTGCGGTTTTTAAATGGCTGGGGGAGAAGGATTCGAACCTCCGTAATGGGAGTCAGAGTCCTATAACTACATAGTTTAACTTATTGATTTTATTTATTAATTTTAATTATTAAAAATCTTATGT
The DNA here is from genome assembly GCA_004195035.1 of Candidatus Acidulodesulfobacterium ferriphilum. Classification (NCBI taxonomy): domain Bacteria; phylum Candidatus Acidulodesulfobacteriota; order Candidatus Acidulidesulfobacterales; family Candidatus Acidulidesulfobacteraceae; genus Candidatus Acidulidesulfobacterium; species Candidatus Acidulidesulfobacterium ferriphilum. The sequence continues at coordinate 611,567 of SGBD01000001.1, forward strand.
ATCCGAAATTGTATCTTCTTATTTATTGTTTCAATGCCTGTAAAAGCAATCTAAGCAGTTATAGTATAGCCGTATAAATCAATTCTGTCAATTTCGTCAAGCCCTATGTTTAAGTGCTGACGTAAAGATTTCGGCATTAACTTTCAAGAAATGTCCGATAAATGTCCGATAAATGTCCGATAACGAATTATTTTACTGGTTCATATATTCTAAGCTTCTTAGCGCCGGTCGCTTTCAAGATATTCTTGTCCGCAAGTTCCCGCAAATCTCTGTAAAGGGTTTTTCTTGATACATCCGGCATTATTCCTTCGAGGGAAGATAAATTTGCGCTTTTATTTTCTTTTATATACAGGGCTAATTTTATCTGTCTCTGATTTAATCCTAATTTTTTTAAATTATCTTCGGAATAAAAATCCGTTTTCTTATAAAAATATACCGAAAAGCCGCCGAATTCTTCTTTAAATTCCGGTTCTGGCAGTCCGGCTTTTTTACATTCCTCGATTATTTTAACCGTTCCCCTTCCCCACGTTTCTATCAAGCCAGCTTTAAAAAAGACGTCTGCGATTAATTCATTCCGCGGTTTTGAGGCATGAGATTTTTTTAAATCGTCGATTTTCATTCCCGAAGGCAGTCCGCCTTCATTCCATAAAACTAATCTATCGGGATATACCTTTATCTGAGTGTGCGCTCCTACATAATCTCTATGCACGACGGCATTTGTTACCGCTTCCCTCAATGCTTCTTCGGGATATTCAAGAGTTTCGTTTCTGTATAACCCTTTATAGCCTATCACAGAAACGAGATACTTAGATTTTAATAAATCTAAGGTCTTTTCTACCTGTTCAAAAAGATTGCCTAAGATATCATCGGAACTAATAACGTCCAGATAATTTAGCGTTTGATTCGTTTTTAATAGAACTATTTCCCATACTTGCCCCGCAACCGGCAAGAGCGGTCATCGATACCGCCAGCATTAAAAATAAAGCGATTTTTTTCATTTTTTAGCCTCCTCTTAAATAAAATTAATGTTAAAAATCAATAATGTTAATGTCCATTTAAAACATTACCAAAAAACAGAAAAATAAATAGATATACATATAACAGAAATTACTAAAACTGAAATAATAAACCACTTCATGTTAGATTCCCTAATTTCATCCATAGTGGGATTATTTTTTTCATATTTTAGCCCAATATCTAATTTTTTATAAAAATCTACTTCCTCGGCGAGTTTTTGATACTTATCCTTCATTGCTTTTTCTTCTTCAGGCTGTAATGAAGCAGAGGCAATGTTTTTTTCAAAAACATCATTTCTCATCCTTCTTTCTTCATCAACCGCCGCCTGAAGTTTTTGAATTTCTGAATTTCTTTCGATGCTTGTCATTTCCCCACCATTTTAATTATTATATTTTAGTATCCTTTTAAAAAATACTCAATTTTCTTTTCTACTCTATTTCTATTAATAATGCCCATATCCGCGTCGATAAATATAGTAGATTTCAATATATGCGAATATCGCAATGAGCAAATCTATAACTCCAAAAGCAACTTTAAATCCTGAACTGTTAAACATAGAACTAAATGCTATCGTTGCATATGAATGTGTAATATATGGACTATGCGGCGGGGAAGGCGGCATAGTCCAAATAATAGCGTCGCCGATAAGTATAACTCCTCCTGAAATAATTACCAGCCAAATACCAGCCATTATAGCTGAATATTTTGGAGTGTGCTCTTTATTTTTAGGTACACTATATTTAGCGAGAAGCATTTCAGTTTTAATATTGCGCTCCCATAGAGGCATCCTATCCCATCGTTCTTTTTCTTTTTGCGCTTCAATTTCGTTGAGTTGTTTTTTGACTTCGTTGATCTCAAGTTTAGCCTTTGCTTTTTTGAGTTTATAAGATTCAAACATTTTTAGCCTCCCATTATAAATATTTTACTATATTTTAATAGCGAAGTTCTCCGGAAAAAGAACTTCCAATACAGACCTATCTACGCATTTCCTGAAATATACCGACCTTATAAAAATTTTAACCTTGTCCCTTCCGAATTTTTCTATTAAAACGCTTAAAGCGTTTCTCAATTCCTCTATGTCGTCTTTGCCGTATTTTTCTTTTTTGCCTTTCAATTCTTCAAAATCTTCGTATATAGCCTGCGCTATCAAATCTTCCTGAATTTCTATTTCTTCCGTTTCCCGCTTCGACGCCTCTCTTTTTTCTTCCATCCTGTCCGCGCTGCGGACGTATTTAAAAATAGTCTTCTTGAACGGCGCCGGCTTAACTATTTTTTCGATAATATTTTCGCCCGTCAACCCTTCTTCTTTAAGTCTTTTGTAAACCGCCTGCCTCAAACACGTAAAATCGTAGTCGTCGAGATTTAAGCCCGCTATATCTAAATTAACGATACTGCTTATATCGCTATCGATTTTAAACTTCAAAGATTCGTTAAGATTTTCTACCTCGCCTATTCTTGATAAACCCGCATAGCCCGGATAGTCGTTTATAAAATCCTTAATGGTTTCGTAATCGTCGATATTATATCCGTTTTCTATAACCTCCGTAAGTTCCCTGAAAGCTCCGTTCTGATTCGAAAAATAGGTCTTATATCTTACGCCGTTATAAAACTTGTCCGCAATGAAAACGAAAATTTTGTTATATAAAATTCCGTTTTCGGATAGCTGAGATTTGACGGAATAAGTTGTTTTATTGATTAATGAATTTTGATTCATAAGATTTGTCGGTTAATCTTGTCCGGTTACCGGACGACATTAAGATTCGTTATTTTTTACATTTCCTGTTTTATTTTTTGCATATCTTTTTGAGATATCCGCCCAATTATAATAGTGAATATAGTAAAAAAGCCAAAGCCGACGGCCAAATAACAAACATATATAGATATAAAGCGTCTGTACAGTCAGTCACAGAAAGATGCAATACGTCTGCTGTAAAAAATAAAAAAAATACCGGCGAAATAAAAACAAAATATATTGTAATAGATATTATTATTCTAAAAGATTTGGTCATAATTTTGTCACTCAATTTTAGCCTCCGCTTTTTGCATATCTTTTTTGAAATAAGATTTTAGATAGCATTTTATTCCCCGGTAGAACCAAAGCCGTTATCCTTTCTTGTAGTCTCCGTATTGACGCTGACGACTCGTTGCGGTTGTCCCGTCCACACGGGAACTATTAACATCTGCGCTATTTTTTGACCAGGCGATAACGTGATAATATCTTTAGATTTGTTTTTTGCCAGCACTACGATTTCGCCCCTGTATTCGTGGTCCACAATACCGCCTTTTATTTCTACGCCCTTTACGGCTAACCCCGACTTTTCTTTAATAACCGCCGCGTAGCCTATCGGAAACTCCATTTTAAAGCCGGTATGTGCGATTATAATGTTCCCATAAACAACGAATAGTAATATTAACCTGTTCCGGCGCGGCAATACCATGGAATGACCCTGCCACTTTTCGAGGCTCTTTTAAACCGTTTCTTTGAAATAATTACGAAAGAATTATCTTATTCCCGGTGGTGGAAAATAGGCAATGAGAGGTATAATAAAATAAACTCCTTATTGAAAGAATTTATTGAATACTATACTTCCAAAAACGATATAGTCCGTTATTATACCGTAAATTATGACCTGCTTACCGAATTTGCGACGAAATTGAAATTTTTCAAAGGATTTGTTAAATGCGGGTTTAATCTAAGAAAAGTAATGGAACTTCTTAAAGATGTTCCGTTAGTTATAAATATTGGATCGGGAAAAACTGGGACGAAGCCCATCGGTAATAATGAATTAAAATAATATTCTAATGTTTTACTCTTAAAGACCTGCCCGTTTCAACAAAACTTTTATGAACTTGCATATTCATAAACTCGCCTGCTGTCCAGATTGCCGCCGGTCCAACGGCTACACCGTTAAAAGTATTGAGGCACCCACAATTGCCAACTTTTTGCCCTGGTATTATCACCCATTTTCTGCCATTCCAGTGAATGGCAAGAGGTCCTCCGCCTGTACTGTCATGGCGGCCAACCGCCCACACATTGTTGCCCCATGCGGAGATGCTATATAGCTGATTATTCTGACGAGGTATGTTCGGACTTGGAACTTTTCGCCATATATATCCGTTCCATTGTTCAATAAGCGTCAGGTAGTGCTTTCGTGGAAACGGACGGTAGGTTCCTGCAGCCCAGACATTATGAGGCGAAATGGCAACAGCAGAGTATAAAACATTTTCATACCGGCTTGCATTTGGCGAGCGTATGCGAATCCAGCGATGTCCGTTCCATTGTAATATCAAAGTTCGATTAGCCTCGCCGTTCCAGTAATGCCCCACTGCCCATATATCATGGGAATTGACGGCTGCAATACCTGAAAGCGCGTTCACGGTTATCCGCTGATGAAAATGACCGTCCGGTCGGACAAACGATGAGCTTCTGTCAGGATCAGGACTGGGGACTATTTTCCATCCATAGCCGTTCCAATGTTCTATCAATGTATGTCCTGTATGCTCGAATTGAAGATTTTGAAAGGAAATTTTGGAATTGTAGTAGCCCCCCACGGCCCACGCGTCGTTTGGTCCCAGTACAGCAATATCAAAAAGGGTGTCGGCCTTCCCCTTGTTTGGCGTAGGAACTACTCTCCATTTTAATCCATTCCAGTGTTCAGCAAGCGTTCTGAAAGTAAGGTTGGGCCACCCGGCATCACTCGGCGCATAGGTGCCAACCGCCCAGACATCATTTACTCCTTTGCCCGCCACGCCAAAAAAGTGCGCCCAACCCGCGGATGGGTTTGGTGTAAAAACATACACCCATCTTCTACCATTCCAGTGAATGGCGAAGGTGCGATCGGTGGTACTAATTTGATAAGCGCCTACCGCCCAGAAGTTGCCGGGATATATCAATCTGACGGCATCCAATCCGCTTCTTCTCCCTGGCTCCGGAATGCGGACAGAGTGCAGCCACGATGGTTTATTAATATGCCCGGATGCTTTCAGATTTTTAGGTATAAAAACTGCAAGATATACGAAAACAGGAATAAAAGATATATAAATTAATGTATAAATTTTGTTGATTTTCATATAGTTACTTTTAATGAAGTTGTAATAAATTAATTTAATCTTACCCTTCTCAAATAAATTATACTATCATATTTAAATAATTTATAATTATTTTAAAACAGGATTAGACCATTAAAACCATTATGATAATGAATACGTAAATTATGCATAGCATGTCTTCTATATTAAGGCAATATGAAAAATGAAAATTTAGGCAAAAATTGCGTATTCCATAAATTTGTATTATGCAGGCTTAAGAATAAACTCTTTTCCGGCTTTAGTCGTTACTTTTATTACGGGTGCGAACAAAATAAAATCTTCGTGAAAATTAACCCTCACGTTTCCCCCGAAGGACGAATTATCTCCCAGAGCTATATGAATGGAACCGAATATCTTTTCGGCTTCTAAAATATTAAGGATATTTTTAGCTTCTTTATTTGTGCCTATTCCTAGCTCGGCTATATTTGAAATAAGATTATTATTTTTAATCGAATCTATAAATGATTATAATGTTCCCATAAATTAATACAACCCGCATAGGTGGATTCGGGATATGCAAATATCCCGAAATTATTGTAAAATAATAATAAATTCAACCTGAAATCATTTTACGGGGGTTTTGTATCCCGAGAAAAAAGTATCTGATTTATTTTATTTTTCGAAAGTTAATTCTAAAAAGTCTTTGGGGGTCAAAATAAGAGTATTTTTTAATTTCTTATTGTAAAAAGTTAAAAAATCTTTTGTGTTTCCCGTGATAAAAAAATCTATATCGTGATAAACGGCCGAAGATAAAATTATCCTATCGTTTTCGGGAAGGTTCTTTGCAAATTCGTAATAAACATCAACGTCTTCAATTATATCGGCTTTGCTTAAAAGTTCATTTAAAAAATCTAATTTTTCCGGTTTCTTTATCTTTATGTTGTGAATCGACTCAAACTTAACGAGATTTGATATATAAATTTTGATAATATTGAGATTTTGAAGCTCGAAGAAAAGATAGGAGCGGGATTTTCCTTTTTCTGAATAAGCGGCGGAAAATACGACGTTGCTATCCAGAAAAACCTTTAATTTTTCCATTTCTTTAGAATTTTAGCCTTTTCGTCTTTTTTTAATACATCTTCTTCTATAAGTTCTTTTACAAAATCATCGTCAAATGTTCTTGCTGCCTGTTTTAATTTTTTTAAAGGTATAGCATATGCCGGTTTTATGACGAGTTCCCCGTTTCTTTCTTCTAGTATAACAGGCTGTTTGCTTTTTATATTATATTTTTTTCTTAAATTGCTCGGGATAGTAATCTGTCCTCTTTCTCCCACTATTAACGTTTCCATTTATATCGCCTCCGCATCTGGGTCTTAAATTTCATTTGATTTATATATTAATAAATTATTCTTAATATATAAATATTATATACCTATTTTCAGAAAATATGCAAATAAATTAAAGGAACTTATTTCTTTTTGCCCCAAACATCGTCAACGGCTTTTTTAAGCGTATCCGGGACTAAATGCGAATAGCGCTTTGTCATCTGAGTCGTTCTGTGGCCCAACAGCTCCCCCGTTATATAAAGCGACGTTCCGTTCATTACCATTTTACTCGCAAAGACATGGCGTAAATCATGAATTCTTAAATCCTTAAGTCCGGCTTTGCGACACGCCGTATGAAAAGAATGTTTAAAATCGGTTAATTTAGTCCCGTTCCTCTCAAATATATATAAACTATCCTGATTTCTTTGAATGCCGACCAAAATAGCCTTTAACGGCTTTGAAATTGGAATATATCGGTCAAATTTAGTTTTTGTGCCTTTAATTGTAATTACGTCGTTTTGCAAATCTACGTCGTCCCATTTAAGATTTAAAGCCTCGCCTTTACGACAGCCGGTATAAATCAGAAAAGTTATTAAATCTTTTGTCAGCTTATTCGTCGCTCCGGCAATAAGTTTATCTATATCTTCGTTGCTTAAAGTTTTAAGGCGGGATAATTCGTTTAGTTTCTTGATACCGGAGGCAGGGTTCTTATCAATAATCTCTTTCTCTATGCAGTAATTAAAGAAATTACGCAGGATAGCTATCTCATAATTTACCGACCTAAAATTAATTTCTGACTCTCTCTTGCCTATATTTTTTTCTAAGTTTATTATTTCAAGTTTTCTTTGGAACTGATAATTTTTAATGTCAATAGGCGTAATATTTATAATCTCTTTATTAGATAGAATGGGTAGAAAATGATTTGATGCGGTTCTTTCTCTGATTTTCTCTTTTCTCTGCTTTGTATATTCCGTAAAAACTTCTTTAAAATTATATACAGCTTTATTTTTAATCGGTATATTAAATCTATCCCTTATTGTATCGGCATAAATAGCCGCCGCAATTTCACTTGCCGCCGGTTTATCTTTAGTCTTGCAGGAATATTGGTATAATTTATTATCTATCCTGAATTTGCACCAGTAAACCTGCCCTCTTTTATAAATATTCATACTGTATCCTATGTATCCGTTTTTGTATCCAAAATTTTATAAATTTACATAAATTTTAGTAAATTTTAGAAATTATGTCAAGATAGGATATTGTCTGAAATGCCTTATTTCCTGCGGTTTTTAAATGGCTGGGGGAGAAGGATTCGAACCTCCGTAATGGGAGTCAGAGTCCCAGGTCCTGCCGCTAGACGATCCCCCAAATTGATAAAAATGCGGGTTTTATCAAGAATAAGTTCTACTATTATATGATAAAGCATCAAAAAAGGTCAATAAAAATAACATACCCAAATCCCGATTTGGAAATTTATTTTCTGGATTTGGGACATAAAAAAATTTATTAATTTATCTAAATTTTATAAAAAATCGGCAAATAAAATGTTATAATATTTACTCGGAGGAAATGGAATTTAACTATGAAATTTAAGGCACGGTATTTTTATATTTTAGCCGCATCTGCAATTATTATTTTAATTTTGTTTACTGCGGCTATCGAGAAATATATGCCGTCGTCCTCAAGCAAAACATCCGCCTTTTTGGATAAGTTAAAATCCGCCGCCGCCCTATCCGGTGAATCTTCCGGCCATTTAGGGTGTAAAAGTACCGCCGAATTCCCCTGCATCGTAAAATATTTGCATTACTTGCGTTATCTCCCTGTTTCGGTTTCCCCCTCCGGTAAATACGGCTACGAATTTTCGTTTCCGGTTCCGAAAGCTTTGCAGAAAACCGCGGACTCATATAAATGGAACCCCCAAAACCCGTTTATTTTAGGGGCAATAACGCAATATCTCGAGGCGTCGGGCATGCTGCATGACGGGGAATACGCAAAACCTCAAATAAACGGAAGGCTTTTGTCCGAACTGAAAAAAAGCGCGGCAAAGGGGGAATTAGACCCTTACCCGTGGAAATGGATATTAGTCAGGCAGGCCGCGAAAGGCGAGATGGTCGAACTTTACGAAAACGGCAGAAAGGTTTTTTCGTCTCCGGCAAATACGGGTGAATTTGCGACCACTCCCGACGGGACATGGTATGTCTTCCTCCGCTTTCACAGCACTGCGATGAGCGGCTTGTCCCCCTCCCGGATTTCCATGAAAGTTTACGAATCGCTGAAATTAAAACATCCCCGCATGGTCGGGTGCTTAGACGGACACCCCGTAAAATGGATCGCGTACAATGATTCCGGCATTAAGTACGCGGATTATTTTAACGGCGGAATAGCTCTGCATTATATCGCCCGCACCCATTATGGATTTCCTCAGTCGGCCGGGTGCGTGGAATTGCCTTACGACAATGCCAGATTCCTGCACAAAAACATAGGTTACGGAACAATTGTCACGGTGCTTGGAACCACCGGACCGGCGGCAACAAAACAAAGGAGCGGCGCTGCCGCCTCCGGAGCCTGCACCCAGGCCAAAGTTCAGGCTAAACCTGCCAAATCCGCATCGGCATATTCGACATATAAAGATAAAACCGTTGCAAGCAGTGAAAAAACCTTTTAAAAACCGGAAAAACATTGGGATAACCTTTATTATAGATAATTACAGATAGACATTTTAACAGTTATTGACATTTATGCCTTTACGCCCTTTAATTATGCTATTTATTTTGGTATAATCTTTGCGTAATGGCATATGTAAATCTACTAATTAGATATAAGTTTAGATATAAATCATTAATATATCAAAACATGGCATGAATATACAGGCAGTTTTAAAAAAAATCGAAGAACCGGCAAAGAGAAGGGTCGCTTTCCTTGGGTTTTTAACGGAAGAGCTTAGAAAAAACAATATGTTTTTACCGGTCGTAGTCGGCGGAGAGGCTCTTGAAATATACACGCAAGGAAATTATACCACAGGAGACATAGATATAATTATAAACGAAAGCAAGCAGTCCATACTTAATATTTTAAAAAAATGGGGATTCAAAGAAATAGACAGGTTTATAGTTAATGAAGACCTCGATATTTATATAGATGTGTGCGGAAGTATTTTTGATAAAAAGCTGACTAATAAAATCAAGATCAACGATAATACCATAATAACTTTGATTACGGTCGAAGACCTTATAATCGACAGGTTTTGCAGTTATAAATTCTGGAAAATAGACGAGGATTTGAGATGGGGTATCATACTTTTGTATAACTATAAGGGAAAAATAGATGAAAAATACCTGAGGCGGAGGGCATTAGAAGAACAGGTGGAGGATATCCTGAAAAAAGCAAAGAACAAAATATATAAAATGCCCAAACCGCATTTGGAGAAAACCGGAAAAAATGGATAGAACATGGGATTATAAGGAAATTGTAAACCTTTCCAGAACAAAAAAGCCGGAGTTAGTCAAAATGGGGCTTTATCCTTTTGATAAAAGGGGACACCTGAAAAGGAGAAGGTATAAGGACAAAATGCTTTTAAGGATGTCTATTGCCCGAGCAGAAAAATACCCCCCGTTTATAGACGAAGCGGGTAATTTAGTTTTGCCGTATTTCTACGATGTTATTAAACCTGCCGCTTTAAAATAGGATTGCCTGCCCGTCTATCATGGAATCGTCCATCATCGGCAGCCCCGATGCGGGATTTACTCCTATATCAGCGGTAGAGGAAGCAGAGTCGGAATCGCCGAATAAGCCGGAAAACCAATTAAATCTTTTACAAATAATATGCATATTGTTTCTTTATGAAAGAGAAACTTAAAGAGATAATTAGGGATTTTCATAAAGGAACCCTTCCGCAAACAAAAAGAAGGGATCTGGAAATTCCCTTAGAATCACAAAAAATTATAACCGTTTCGGACGTCATAAAATAGCCCGCATCCTTCTTTATTATTCGAACACCCCGTAAATTTTATACCCGCAAAATTTACAATTTCCGTTAATAACATTATTTTCCAAAATGCTATATCCCTGCCTTTTTATTAAAAGTTTTTTGCACGAAGGGCAAACGGTGTCTTCATAGCCGTTCAACCTTATATTGCCCGCATAAATATACTTAAGCCCCGCCTCTTTTCCGATATTATAAGCATTTATAATGCTTTCTTGCTGCGTAGCCTGTCCGTCTTTCATCTTATAAAGCGGGAAAAATCTCGAAATATGCCACGGCAAGTCGGGACTTACCGAAACGATAAAATCCGCTATGTCTTTGATTTCTTTTGGCGTATTGTTGTATTCGTCTATAAGCAGCGTGGTAAGCTCAAGATGCACGCCGTTTTTATAAAACATTTTTACGGCTTCCAGCACCGGCTCCAGTCTTCCGCCGCAAATCCTCCTGTAACTGCTATCATTGAAAAACTTTATATCTATATTTGCCGCATCTAAAAGCCCTTTAACCGCCGCAACCGATTCTTCGGTGTAATAGCCATTTGTAACAAACACATTTTTTAAACCGTTCTTATGCGCAAGCTCCATAACATCTAAACTGTAATCAAAAAAAACCGCCGGGTCGGTATAGGTATATGAAATAGACTTGCAATTTGCTTTTATGGCGCTCTCTACAACCCCTTCCGGCGGAGTTCTTTTTATCCCCTTAAAATATTCAAGATACGATTCATAGCTTTCATCCCTGTAACTCTGGGAAATATCCGCATTCTGGCATCCCAGACACCTGAAATTACACCCCGGCGAGGCAATCGAATACGAAAAAGTTTCCGGCAAAAAATGGAATAACGGCTTTTTTTCAACCGGGTCAACGCCTTGAGCCACTAAAATCCCGTAATTTATGCTGTATAACTCCCCGCCTTTATTTAAAACCGTCTTGCAGACCCCCAGTTTATCTTCTTTAATCCGGCACTTATGCGCGCAAATCAGGCATTGGACATATTCACCCTCTTTTTTAAAAAGCCTTATAGCAACCATTTTATATATTCACCTCTATTTATCGTCCCAAATCCTGATTTAGGATTTTATTTTCTGGATTCCCGCTTTCGCGGGAATGACTAAACTGCGATTTAAATATTCACCCTTTGGGTGTCATTCCCGCGTAGGCGGGAATCCAGAATTGCTTATCATTAGAATATATAAATATTTTCTAAATCGGGATTTGGGATCGTTATTGCACTTTACGATGCTTTTCCGCCAATCCTTCATATCTTTCACCCGACTACCCTGTCTCTTCCCAAATCTTTCGCCCTGTAAAGATTTTCATCCGCAACCTTTAAAAGATCATTTAAAATGTCCTCGACCGCGCCGTTGTTGTCTATGATTTTAGGCTTAAGCGGGTGTTTCACCGATGAAACGCCCGAGGACACAGTAATACTTATGCTGACATTATTTTCGAAGCTATATGTCTTGCTTTTAAAATAATTCCTTAGTTTTTCCATAAGATTTACGGCATTTTGTCTATCCGTATCCGGCAGGATTATAACAAATTCGTCCCCGCCGTACCTTGTGATAATATCCTGCCCTCTCATCAGAATATTTCTTAAATCTACGGCAAATTCCGCCAGCATGCTATCGCCGATTTGATGTCCGTAATTATCGTTTATATTCTTAAATCTATCTATGTCTAAAATCGCCATGGAAAGATTAGTTGAATTTCTATTCGCCCTTATAATCTCCCTTTTGGCGAACTCGTACATGTATCTCCTGTTGTATATCCCCGTCAAAGGGTCGGTAATCGCAAGGTCTTTGTTTGTTTCGATTAATATCAGCTTTGCAAAAACCGGCGAAGCTATATTGATTATCTCTTTTATTAATCCTGTTATCTCTTCGGTAAAGAAATCTTTGTCCTTTGATTCGACCGAAACCGTTCCGACGACCTCATTGCTAATTTTTAACGAAAAACAGGTATAACCGCCGTCCGTCCCGCGAAATTCACAGTCGTTAACCGTCTTGTCCTTTCCGCCGCCGTTTTTTAAAAGCTTGCAGCTTGAAAGGTAATCGTCGTAATCGATTTTATTTGTTGCCACCATCATTTTCACCCGCCGGTTTTCGTCAATAAACCCATTCCCTCTCCCTTTTTCTATCTCTTCCTCTTTTTTTGTACAAATCAAAGAAGTTACGGTCTTTTTGCTAATCGTATCGAATATGTTTATATGAAGCGAGGTGCTTCCGCTACCTTTTGTATTTTTTACCGCGTATAACCCCTCCGCAAATATCTTTAAGGCGTACTCAAGCGTAAAAACCGTAGATAATTTATATGACAAATCGTTTAATAAATTAAGCTTTTTAGTCAAGTCTTCCAAGTTTTTTGTGTAATTCCGGGGTTCGGTAATATTTCCGAACACAAGAAGCCTTATAATGCCGCCGCTTTTGGTTAAAAATATGCTCGACTTCATACTTAATATAATCCCGCTTTTAAGATTGATTTCTATGCTTTCTATCGTGGTTACATATCTGTTTTTTATATATTTTTCGAAGATATTGTAAGCAAAATTTTCGCCCTCGAAAGCAGGTTTTATATTTTCATAAAATTTATCTAAACTTATCGGGGCGGAAAACTTGTCCAGATTAAAAACCTGAGCAAAGTAATCGTTGTAAAGGCTTACGACTTTATCCGTCAAATTTATGGAAACAACCCCGAACTCGACCATTTTATTTATCAAATTTTCCCTGTTTTCCAGTAGTCCCAAAGACGAATCTAATTTCTCGAAAAGCGTATTAATCTCAAAATATGTGGCAAAAAGATTTATGCCGTCCCTGAAAAATTCTAAATCTTCGCCGTAAAACGCCGTTCTTCTGTTGATTACGCCGGTTACCGCCAGATACCTTCTGCCTCCCGTTCCTTCGAATGCGTAAAGAATTATGTCTTTGACGCCCATATTTTTAAAACCTTCGGTTGCAAATTCGTCTTCCTGATAATTATAGGTATCCAGCCTGTTTTCCACTATTCTTTTTTGAACAAATAATGTCGGGGCGGGCGCTATGGAGCTTATACCTATATTATAATCCCATCCCCTTGAAAACACGCTTTCCGTAATCTCATTTTTAGTCTTGTCGTAAACTATAAACTCAATAAAATCGGTTTGTAAATTATTTTCTAAATTATTCAAAAATTCTTTATTGTAAAACTTAATCAAACCATGTCCATGCCCTGTTACGAGGGGAGATAATATTTGTTCCGCCATTTCGGATAAAACCTGCGACCTTTTAAGGTTTTTCAGATAGGTCATTAAATATGAAACATAATTTGCCAAATTAAAAATCGCTCCTGCCTTAATACTGTCAAAAGCATCTTTCTTGCCCGAATATATCCCCAGCACGCCTATAATATTCCCTTGGGCGATCAATGGAAACACTCCTAAGGATAAAAATTTATATTCTAAAAGTTTATCTTTATAAAGCGGAATGGTCGTATCGCTTAAGGCATCGTTTATCACCGCATAATTCTTGGATTTTATCGCCCTTGCCGCTAAATTTTGCGAATACTTTAAGCCGCCGGCCTGGTCGTCATATTTAAGCATCAGATTATTTGTATAACTAAAATCGTTATTATAGGCATTGATTATTTTTACCTCTTTCCTGTCCTCGTCCAAAACGCCGAACCATGCATAGCTGTAACCCATTCTTTCGACTATCAAGTTCATAAGTTTAATGGTTAACGAATTAAAATCATCCCTGTCGGAAACGGTTTTAGAAAAATAGTTTATATTCGATACGATAAGGTTATTTTCTTCCTGTTTTTCTATTATCGTGTCATTTAGAGCCGTAATAGCTTTTGCAAACTCGTAAAATTCGCTTTCCTTATTTTGATATTTGCCTGCCAAATCCTGCCTTTCCGGGTTATTCGGGTCTATTTTTTCGATGCTTTTTAAAAGGTCGTAAAATGGGTCCGAAAATTTTTTATTAACTAAATAAAAAATCAGGATTGTAAAAATAGATAAACCGATGAAAAAAAGTATCGGAATATAAATCTTCGAAAGATACCAGAACCATCTGTACTGTTCTATCCCTGAACCTAAAATCCCTATTATCCTGCCGCCGTAGTTTTTTATCGGTTTATTGTATATATAAAACATGACGCCGTTTACGATTACGAATGTATAAACGCTTTTGCCTTTTTTTAAAACTAAGAGCTGTTTTTCCGTGGCGCTCTGGCCTAAGCCCCAATACCTATGGTTTTTTACGGTTGAAACCGCCGACCTCTTAGCTCCGTAATAGACGCCCAGATTCACCGCCATATGATTTTTTAGGACTATGCTTCTTAAATAATCGCTGGTTATATGCTTATTTAAAATAATTATAAACCCGTTGTTTTTATGTATCAGCCAGTAAATTACCCTGAGTGAGATAAGCCTGTCCGATTTATCCCTCCCGAATCCGGTAAATATAGCCTGTTTTCTTGTTAAAATAATTCCCATAAATCTTTGATAGTTGCTTAATTTTTTTACTTTATTGTTATATTTATATTTAAACTTATTTATGTAATCCGCCTGCCCGTTTTTTATTTTTATCAATACTATGCTCGATATTTTTTTGGAATCGGATATTTTTCGTATAAACCGGCTTTTAAAGTTATGCGCGACAATATCGTTAGCCTTTTCGAGCATATAGTTCCTGTCGCCTATAAACTCCATTTGCCCCGTCATTAACCCGGACCTTAACTCTTCCCTTAAAGATTTACGGCTGTATAAGGCAATATAATGGACGGTTAAAAATATGCCTATCGAAAAAACGACAAGGTTCGATATGATAAAAAGAAAATATATTTTAAATTTTATGGAATTAATATTTATTTTCGGCATATTTTTTTATTTTCTTTTAATTCATATCATTTTGAATAGTATTATCTATATTATATCTTATTTTATCTTTATTAATAATACATAACAATGTTGTTTTATCTTTAAATTGCATTTTATTTTTTATTTATGTAAAATTAAAATAAATTATATTTTTAAATTAAAACAATAACAGGTGAAAGAGGCTATGCAGGCAAAAAATAAAAAAGATATAAAGGACAACATTCATAAAAAAAAGGATAAAGCAGGCTATATCATTAAAACCGTTTTAAATTCGCTGGAACTCTTGGAGGCTTTTAAAGGGGAAAAACCGGAACTCGGCGTCAGCGAATTAAGCAAAATCCTCAAGCTCCATAAAAATAAGATTTTCAGGCTTCTTGCCACATTAGAATACATGGGATACATCGAACAGGACACTTTTACGGAAAACTACCGTCTAGGATTAAAAAGCTTGGAACTCGGACAATCCTTTATTCACCATTTAAGGCTGTTAAGCATTGCAAAGCCCGTGCTTAAGGAATTAGTCGGCAAAATTAAGGAATCGGCTTATGTAGGGGTTATAAGGGAAAAAAATGTTATTTATCTCGATATAGTCGAAGCCGAGCAGGTATTGAAGGTCGCTTCGAGGGTCGGAAACATGCTTCCTATTTATGCCACGGCTATTGGAAAATCCCAGATAGCTTTTGAATCTAAAGATGCGATAGAAAGACTATTGCCCGATAAACTTAAGGCGTTTACAAAAAACACTATAACGGATAAGGAAAATCTGTTTAAAGAACTGGAAAAGATAAGGCGGCAGGGATACGCGATAGACAACGAAGAACTCGACGAGGGCATTATTTGCGTGGGCGCGCCTTTAAGGGATTATACCACCCATATTATCGGCGGCATATCGGTGTCCGCCCCGGTTATACGCACGACGCCCGAAAAACTTAAAAACATTATTATCCCCCTTACAATCGAGGCAAGCAACACCATTTCAGGAAAACTCGGCTACGAAATAGGGAAAAAATATTCGGAATAATCCAAAATTGCCGATATAAACTCCTATATTATATAGATTCCCGCTTTCGCGGGAATGACACCTTTTGGATTAAAACCCCAATCTCTGCATTGTCATTCCTGCGTAAGCAGGAATCCAGAAAATAAATTTCTATTGCAGGATTATTGTTTAAGAATAATTTGAATTTTCACAATTTTTGGGGTATAATGATTTTATTGAATGTCTGTTCCCGCTCGCTTATATCTGATTTAAAATATACGGAGGGTTAAAAATGCTTTTAAAAGACGAGAAATCCTTTAGGGAAAAGAGGTCCGAATTCAGGCACAGGATTGTTGACGCAATATACGATAGAATTCCCGTAGATGTCGTCGAGCATTTGGGAAACGCCAACAAAGAAATGATTTTTGCGATAGAAGGGGTTTTCGACAGCTTTGTTAAAAGAATAGATACCAGAATCGAAAGAACAAAGGCGCGCCGCTCCAAGATGGACAGCGGCGAAAATCCCGACGATGCCGGCGAAGAAAACGAAGAAGATTAAGCGTTTTGTTTTATCCCATAACGACAAAACGCTTTTAAATTAAGGCGTTGGAAAACTCCTTAAAAATAAAAGCGTTTTGCGGCAAAACTATCCAAAAAGCGCAACCTTGCCTTATTTGCCTTTTTCTTTTGCCGGTTTGCTTTTAGATGTTGACTTTTTTGAAGCACAAGCCATTTTAATCACCTCCGTAAGCCTTTATAAATTAAACGGTTAAATTCCAAATATCTTTAATCGTTTACATTAATTAAAGTATATCATAATTAAAATTAAAAAAATGTTTTTAACAAGATTTATATTAAAATAATTATATTAATTTAAACCTCCGTAATCATCGGGAAAATAAACGGATGCCTGTCTATCGTCTTATTTAAATATTTCTTTAACGCCCGCCTGATGTCATCCTTAACTTTCACCCAATCGACGGTGTCGTATTTCTGATTTTCTTCTATAGCATGAACTACCAATTTACGAAGCGTTTCGTTTAATTCTTTAAAATAATCCTCAAAGACAAAGCCTTTTGAAACAATCTCCGGTCCCGATATTATGCTCGATGTTTTGGCATCGACTACAAGCAAAACTATAATCATTCCGTTTTCCGAAAGATGCGCCCTTTCCTTTAAGGTATGGGTGCCGACATCGCCGATGCCCTTCCCGTCCACAAAAATTCTCCCCGCGTAAACTTTTTCATCCGCGTAACATTCCCTATCTTCCGTAAATACAAGGCTGTTGCCATTTTCCAGAACAAAAACGCTGTCAGCCGGAATCCCCGCGCTTACGGCAAGTTTTTTATGCTGGTAGAGGTGCTTTAGCTCGCCGTGAACCGGTATAAAATATTTAGGCTTTACGATATTTATCATAAGTTTAAGTTCTTCTTTGCTTGCGTGGCCCGAAACATGGATTTCCGAAATGTTTTCGTAATAAACCTCCGCCCCCCTTCTATAAAGGTTGTTTATGATTTTTGATATCGCTTTTTCGTTTCCGGGGATAAATTTCGAGGATAAAAGGACAAGGTCGTCAGGCTTAATCTTTATATATTTGTGGTCGTTAACGGATATTCTCGAAAGCGCGGACATTGCTTCGCCCTGCGTTCCCGTCGTTAATATCAAAAGCTCCTCCGGCTTATAATAGTCGATCGTTTCCTCGTCTATTAAAATATCCTCGGGAATTTTTAAGTATCCCAATTTCCTTGCGACTTTAGTATATGTGAGGAGGCTTCTTCCGCTGAATATAACCTTTTTATTAAATTCTACGGCAAGGGAAAGAAGTTCGGAAATCCTGTGTATGTTTGACGCAAAAAGGGCTACTATAATTCTTCTGCCGTTGCCCTGAAAAATATTTCTGAATGTTTTTTTTATATCGTTTTCCGATATAGTAAAACCTTCTTTTTCAATATTGGTCGAATCGGAAAATAATGCCAGAACGCCGTTATCTCCGTAATGGGCAATTCTGTTAATGTCGGTTGCGGAGTTTTTGTCCAATGTCTGGTCTAATTTAAAATCGCCCGTATGTATTATAGTTCCGACGGGCGTTTTTATGGCAAGGCTCGCTCCGTCGATTATCGAGTGGGCTACTCTTATAAACTCGATTTCAAAATCTCCAAGCGTAATGGAATTACCCGTTTTTACGGTAAAAAGCGATACCTTAAAAGGCAGGTCGTGTTCTTTTAATTTTTCCTCAAGTATTCCAAGGGTAAAAGGGGTGCCGAATATCGGAAGGTTAAGCTCCCGCAATATGTAAGGAATGGCGCCGATGTGGTCTTCGTGTCCGTGGGTAAGAACGATGCCCCTGATTTTTTGCCTTTTTTCGGGGCCGTACAAATATCTGATGTCGGGGATTACCATATCTATCCCGAGCATGTAGTCCTCGGGAAACATAATCCCTGAATCGACTATTATAATATCTTTTTCGGTCTCGTAAACCATCATGTTGAGACCGATTTCACCAAGCCCCCCAAGGGGTATTGCTTTTAATGTAGGCATTAAATTAATTAATTTTTTTTTATTTTAATTTCCCGCTGTTCCCATTCGCTTCTTAATTCTTCGATATAATTTTCTTTATAAATACCTTTTGCAATTCCCGCAAATTTCAAAATATTTTTCATTTTACCTCCAGCGCATTGTGTATATTTTATCATTATAACATTACCTTTTCCAATTAAAATATTTACCCTAATCCCGTGTTAGAATTTTATATTCCGGATTCCAAAACCGCGCGGGTTTCCTGCTCTATTTTTTCGATTATAAGATTACTATCGCCTTTTTCGGCGGCGTCTATCGGTTTTAAAATATGAAGCTCGACTGTTTGCCCCGGATGGACGGCAAGGCTGTTTTTTCTTAAAATGTTTATAGTGCCTTTAATAACTACCGGAAGAACGGTCATATTGCCCTGCTTTAAAAACATATTAAGTCCTCCTTTTTTAAAACTCGATAGTTTTCCGTCCGGCGACCTTGTGCCTTCGGGAAAAATCAGTATAGAGGTTTTATTTTTAAGCATCTCGGTTGATTTTTTAACGCTTTTAAGCGCGCTCCTTAGATTTTCCCTGTCTATCGGAATATAGCCGAGCCTTTTCATCGACCGGCCGAGAAACGGAATGTTAAAAAGGCTTTTTTTTGCGATAAACCTGAAGCCTGTATCGAGGCGGGCAAGAAGAACGAATATGTCGAAATAGCTCTGGTGGTTGGAAGTGATAATATAGGAATTTTCGGGGGACAGGTTTTCCGAACCCGTAATATCGACTTTTACGCGGCAGGCTTTTAAAATCAAAACTCCCCATAATTTTGCTATATTATGCGGAATTTTTTCGCCGAAAAACGAAGTTATAACGGCAAGTGTTCCCAAGACTATGGTGAAAAGCGAAATAACCGTCCAGCAATACAAACTTAAAAGGAAATTTACTGTCGTATTAGACCGTGCCGTAAGAACTTTATTCATCCCGATATGTTAAATTAATATAAAAAACCGAAAAGCCACAGGGGTACTTTATTTCTGAAACCTATTTCGATATCGTCTGCGGCTATAAAAGCGTTATTTTCGCTTTTAATCTGTTCGAATGATTTATTTCTGCCGCCTATCTCTATGGTATATGTGTTTTCTATCAAAAAATCCCCTTTTTTCGACAGAAGTATATTTTCGACTATGAAATCTTTTTTATTGTAATTATAAGATTTAAATTGATTAATAAAAAACGTTTCGCGGATATTGCCGATGTTCGGATTGTTTGTTATCGCATTTGCAATGTTTGTGTTATAAAGAAATATTTTATCCGGTTTTTCCAATTTTCCGTAGCCTCGCCCCTTATATGAGACGGTATTTATAATGCTTGCCAGTTCCAGAAAATATAAATATTCTATAAGCGTAGGTCTTGAGATTTCCGTAATCCTTGCAAGTTCGGCGATATTCGGAGAAAAAGGAACTGATACGGCAATTAAATAAACAAGCTTTTTAATTTTATTTATTTGGGAAAAATTAATATTGGTAATATAAGGCAAATCGTTTTCCAGTATCTGATTTATTATGCCTGTAAGTTTATTGCTATAAAGTTCTTTCCCTTCGGAAATAAAAGGATAGCATCCGAATTTTATATAATCGTTAAAATGCTGAAGGGGTTTTATTTTAGAGGAAATTTCAGACGCTGTCTTAATGTGGCTTTTAAAAATGTCTTCTATCGTAATAGAATCGAATTTAATAACATCGTTAAATTGCAAATATTCCCTAAAAGAAAGGTTGGCTAACCTATATACATTCATTCTTCTGCTTAAATCGGCTTTTTGTTTGTGGATTCTAAGCATAGAAGAGCCGGAAATAACGACCTTCAAATCCGTCATATCGTAGATGGATTTAATATGGGACGACCATTCGTCGTATTTATGGATTTCATCTATAAATAAAACATCCCCTCCCAATTTCTCAAATTGCTGGGCAAATTCATAAAGGGAGACGGCTTTAAAATAAGGATTATCTGCCGATATATAAAGAGCTTTAGGGTTATCATGATAAAATTCTTTAAGATACTGCAGCATAAGGGTAGTTTTTCCCACCCCTCTTTGTCCGAGTAAAGCAATACATTTATTTCCCCATTTTATTTTTTCGTATAAATATCTTTTATTCTTTAAAGATATATTTCGTATTAATTTTTGTTGTTCTTCAAAAAATATATTAAAATCCATTTGATATATTTTAATATTAATTGTTAAACATATTTAACAATAATTTTATTTTTTTGTCAAATCCAAAACTATGCGGAAATTAGAAAAAGGTTTCCCAAATCTCGAATTAAATCGAGTTAAGAAAAATGGCTGCGAATTTATCAAGGGCATCAAGAAGGAAATATTGTTATTTTAACTGCAACAAGTTGACCGCTTGTATTTTGCACGGCCGCTATGATGACGGTCTGGTTAAAGGTAAGCTCCGAACAGGAAATATCCATCTTATTAGGGGCGATGCATACGGTACTGCTGTTTATAAGGTATGTTGCACCGCTGGACAATGTTATGGAGGAGCTGCCAATGCTGGAAATAGCCCCTTCCGAATAAATGTAATTACCAGGGGATGTGGAAGATGAGGCAAGCACGAGCGATGAAGAACTGCCTGCCGAAGCGGCTATCGGAAGACCGGGTATTATAAACGCGGCAGCAAGTAATATTGCCGGAAATATTACAGGAAATCTTTTTTTTGTTAATATCATTTTAATTTTCCCTCATTAAATAAATTATGCTCTAAATAAATATTTACGGCAATTGAAACCATGAAGTAGGCATCACCGCAGACGACTGCGCGGGTATCGGCAACTGAACCAGCTGACCCGACTGAGTCGTTATTGTCAAGGTTGCCTTGCCCCCCGAAATAGTGGAGGAAATAACCGGCGCCGAAGGCACCCCCGTTCCTATCTCTCCCGATTGCGAAGTGCCGCCCGTTCCAATACTTGTAACAGTGCCGCTGCTTGCGCCGGTGTTAGTAGTTACTTCACCAGCGCCTGTCAGATAATTAACCGCGTATAAGCTCGCCGTTCCGTAGCCGCATGCGCCAGGAGAAAGAGGCGTATATGTAACAAAATACGCTATATTATCGTAAACTACGGCAGGAGCCACAAGCCTTTCGTTCGGCTGTAATTTAATATACCATCCGTCGGCGGTAGCCGTCACAGTGCTTCCTGTTGTTACATTTCCAAGGTTAGTTTCGCTATACGGAGAAGTCGGACATTCGCCGGTAGGTATTCCCGCCGTGTTAATGGCTATCAGCTCATTATCCCTTGTATTTTGACCATTCAAGTTTTCCATATTCCCCGTTCCGAAGAACAGCCACAGGTTGTTGAGAGAATCATAAGCAACAGCCGGCGGAAAAAAAATATTTAAAGGGGTTGCCGTTGACGTAGTGGTTGATTGAAAAAGCGGGCATCCCGTCCAATTCGATAAAATATCGGAATCGGTTTTGGGAACCGGAGCGGTAATATCCTGCCCGCCGGGAGTATCAAACGCCCACATCTGCCCGCCTAAATCTCCGACATAAAATGCCTCTAACCTGAAGTTAGTGCTTAAAACGGGGGCTACCGCCGACGGTATCTGATAATTCATATCTGTACCGCCTGTGCTTGAGCTATCAAACTTCCATAATTCCTGTTCATCCGTGTAAACCGGCGCGGTAGCTGTTCCCGTATTGACGGGATTGGGCTCGGCATACAGGACATATACGGCTTGACCGGCAACGACCGTGCCTGCGGGGTTGTCAGGCAAATAGCCTCCTCCGACTACGCCGACATAAGTTTTGACAAATTGCGGCGTATCCGATGAAGCCGCAGGCTGGGGATTGTTTCCGCAAATCCCGGTTCCTCCCGTGTCTGAAGAAGAATAAAAAGGATTAAGCATGCAAACATAAGAAATAACAGGCTGGGACCATGTATTGCCCATAGGTGCGGTGGCGGCTGGAGCCGGAGAATTGGCGGCATCCGAAAAATCCCATAACGGGTCGGGATACGGCGTAGTAGTTTTGCCGACATTTGCAGGGTTAGTTAAACCGAGCGCAAAATAACTCTGTCCGCCGTTTCTTTCTCCCGAAATCGCAATCGTATGCCAGCAGTCGGCTCCGGTTGTTCCCACGCAATCCGGCGCATTTGCGCTGCTGTTTGCATTTACGGTATTTGCCGCCGGCGCGCCGCTAACGGAAAAGATATTGTTAAAATACACATCTGAAAGGGCAGGCGTAGAATCTACGAACTCATATTCTTTATCGGGCGTCGTGGCAGAAGTCGGATTGAACGCGGGATTATACCACGAAGTAAGTTCGGGCAGTAAATCGGGCGGAATATAGCCAAACATTTCTGCTCCACATGTTCCGGTGAGGCAGGTATATGAATTTGTCGTTGTATCCCACGAATCCGCCGCGTTAAAGCCGTGAACCATGCCGTCGTTTGCCCCTGCAACCAAAACGTTCTGCCTGCTCGCATTATTTATTTTAAACTGCTGATATGACGCGCTCGGATATGCAAACGGCGGGGGGGTCACCAAAACAGGGTCGGAATGGTAAATGGCGCCCAACTTCCAGTTATCGCTCGGGTTGGGATTTAAAACAAAATTTATGACATCGTCGGCGCAGGCATCAACGGACGCCGCGCTCGGACAGACAGTTAAATAATTGGTTGAGGTTATCCCCAGTAAAGGCGCAAGCGTAGAATCGTCTGCCGTATTAAACGGTATTTCGCTTGTCCCGCCGGTTGCGGTATCGGGAACTACCGCACCTGTTGAAGGATTATAATTTGAGGTTAAAATATTTCTTGAAGAAGGTGACTCCGCCTGCAAAAGCCCTCCCGCGCCGCCTAAATTATTGCCGGGAGCACAGGCTGGACCTGAGGAAGGCGGTTCATCCCAGTATGAATCGCATACATTTATAGTTCCCGAAGAAGTTAAAGCGGAACCGCCCGGCCCGCTTAACTGCCCCGAAGCATTAAGATGAAAAAGGAATATATTCCCCTCGCCCCACAAAGGCTGGCTAAGCGAGAAAGCCTTAAAATTAGCGTAATATACAAAGCCGCTGGTGCTGCTGGTTTGATTGACGACAGGAGAGGTAAAGCTCGCCGTCTGCGACTCTATCTGATTAAAAATAGCGGTTAAAGAACTTGTAAGCGCTGCGAGGTTATTAGGCAAATAAATCGTCCCAGAAACGGTCAGCGAGGTAATGCTGTTTAACGCATTTGACAGGGTGATAGTACCGTTGTTCGTATCGACGCCTGTTACGGTTGCGCAGTCGCCTGTTGCGAAGTTGTTAGTGGCGCTGGTTTCACAGGTGTCGCTCTCCTCGCCCGAAATGTCCGAAATCGTATCTCCGACTAAAACAACGCCGAGCACCCCTGCGCTGTTAGTTATATATGCGCCGCCGGGCGGCGGCGTGCCGCTAGCGGCCGTGCCGCTCACGGTTGCGCCGGATAGATTTAATGTCGTAGGCGAACTGCCCGCCACCGCCCCTGAAATTGCCAGTCCGGCGGGAGAGTTTGAAGGGTCGATACCCACCCCTCCGTCCGCCATTCCTTGAAGATAGGACTTTCCTCCTATGCCCGCCGTATAGCCGAAGCCTATTATGAATGTCTCTATAGGATTAGGCGCTCCCGTCGTAGCAGGATAATATAAATCATAAACTGCCACAGGGGTATCTGTATGTTTATAACCGTTTGCCTCGCCGTCCGTTATAATAATGGAATAATTTCTTGCACAGGTGGCGCCTGTGCTTGCGGTGCTAAGCGAACTTATATAATTGGTATAATATTGAGTCATATTTGTAACCATAGACCACATCGGCGTGCCGCCGCCGGCTTTCAAACCTATTACATCACTGTCTGCAGGGTCTTTTAAGTCACCGAAGCCGCCGTTTTTATAATCTTTATCGTTCCACAAAATATTCTCGATAGCGGCGCCTGCAGTATCCGCAGGTTCAAAAAACTGGTCTCCCGCAGGCACGGTGTTAGCGCCGGTAATTTGCGGAACCCACAATTCCCAAGGAGATGTTGTAGTTCCTAAATCCTGATTGATAATATACGGACCGTAATCATAGGATACAAAATCTGCCGCCGTCAAATTCCCGTTGCCGGTGCATGCTAAAGATTCAAACGGATAATTAGTGCCTGTCGGCGGAGGATACGCCCCGCTTTGGATAGGGGTTCCCGAACCCCCGGGACTACCGGGATAATGCAACGCGCTTGCGGGATTCGTAAAATCAAGTCCGCCGTCTGCGTTTTTAGCGTATATGCAGTTATCGGCATCGGTAGAAAGAAGCAGCGGCTGAAAGGTCGCGAAAGCGTAATTGAGATTATTAAAAGACGGATTGGTTACGATGTCCTGAAGCGCCATTTTCGCGTTATATATCTTCGAAAACACGCTGTTCGAGCCGGGGGCTTGAACCGCCGAAAAAAAAGTTGCTTTTAGCCATGTTTCCGGGGCGTCGGTGCCGCTTGTGGGCGGGGTTGCGGTCGGATTACTCCAGTTAACCTGTTCGTTCCACATCATAGAACCCGAAGTATCGAGAAAAATTAAAACATTGGGAGGCGCGCTCTGGCTGATGTTAGGCGGTATATCGACATCGTTCACGCCCGATGCCGCGGCGGCGGAACCCGCAAATGCAAATAAGGCTATATATACGCCGAAAACAATTATCAGGGCTGAAAATACACGCTTTAACATTTCCCTTCTCCTTATCCTAATTTAATTTATTATGGATAACCCGCATTCATCACAGGTCCATAGCTGAATGTCATCCCCGTTTGAATTGTGTTGGCGCTGTGGGAATTTTGGGTTAAAAAATTTAAATTCCCGTTATAAAAACAGTTCGGATTACTATTCGGACAGCTGTAGCCGGCATGATGGCCGTAAACCCCGCTGTATTCATATCCGGACTGATTGAAATTTCCGGGGAAAGGTCCATTGCCGCCGCTATAAACTGAATTGTTAAAATATGAATTTATAATATTGGCGGGCGTAAAAGGGGCGGGAGGAGAAGAACCCGCATTGCAAATATTGCCGCCTGTCGAGTAGTAATACCAGCCGGATAGCGGGACGCCTGCACATTCTGGTCCCGCATGCGTCCCCGCATTAGTGGTAATCTGGGACAAAACAACATTCATCCCCGAATTTGCAATATTAAATGTGTACTGGGCAGCCGTACTGCTGCCCGCGTTTAACACATCGGTTCCAGTAGTGCTTATAGCCACTATGGCAAGCAGGCTGAGTATTATGGTTATTAACAGGACGGTTAAAAGCGCAATGCCGTCATTATTATTTACCGGCCTGTTATTACATCTGATATTTTTAACTTTATTTTTTAAATTCATAATATAGACTTCTTGTCCAATAAGTAAATTAACTTAACTTCCATAAAAAATATTTCTTAAAAATACATTTGAATTAAGCGACTTTAATATATTGTTTCCTATGGTCTGCCCCGCATTTCCCTTAGCGTTAACCCCGTTCAAAGCGCCGTTATACGGAACATTAATGCTGTAAGCGGGGGAATCGGACAGGGCGACATTGGACTCTCCCATTACAGATAAACTCTCGCTGTATGTGGGGGCATAGAAGCCCAAGCCCGCCGCAACCGGCCAGTTATTTACCAGCGCCGGGGGCGGCGCTACAGGCATAATATTAAAAGACGACACATAACTATCAAGTTTAACCGCATTGCCGTTCAGGCAGGTCGGGGGAGTATATGCTGCCGGCGGCACAGAATAATATGGCGGCTCCAATACATAAGACGGAGCGTTTGGATTGGCCGCATTTGGTCCCACCGTACATTCATATAACGCGCCCGGGTAGTTAAAAGGCGCATTAAAATTATAATATGTTGCGGGCTGCCCCGGCGTTCCAACATTTCCCCAATAGAACAAAACCTGTTTGAGAACGGAAACGCTCCCTCCTGCGACGCTATCGGGAGGCACCGCATTAGGATTGGCGGTACATACCGCTCCCGCTCCAGCTCCTACGCCGCCGGCGCCGTTACCCGGATTTGCCTGAATCTGGTTCGATGCCGCCGTAACCTTTGTTACGCATAAAGTTATTGGCGCCGGCGGCGGCGAAGCCGCAGCTTTAGGGGCAAAAACAGGGTTAATAATATTAATAATCTGCCCGGGAGTAAAATCGCCGGCGCTGCAACCGCCTGACACCGTGAATGTTGCGGAGCCATTAGGGACGGCAACCGAGGTTATAGTGCATGGGTCGGCAGGGTTTACGGCGGTATCATACATTACCAAAACCTCGTAAGGATTACCGACCCCTGCCGCCTGCACAATTTGAACAGGCGGAAGCAGGGGCGGAGCGGCTGATTTTGCCGCGTTAACGTAAGCCGACATAAAAATGCCCTGTCCGTAATCGAAACCCGCCATCCTTAAAGAATATTTTACGGTATTAAATGCCGTATTAAGCCTTTGCTGTTCGGTCGAAACGGACCTGCTTACCCTGAATACTCCTGATTGGGATAAAAGAATAAAACTCGCCGCTCCAACGACTAACAGCGATATAACAAGGGCTATAATGAGTTCAACAATCGTCAGCCCCTTATTGCCCAAGGCATGTCTTTTATTCAACGATTTATTCATTTTAAATTAACAAATTTTTAAAATTTTAACATAAATAAAAATAGATAAAATATAAATTTATGAAATTATATCATACTGTGTTATAACATGCTGCCTTACCCCTTGCCAGCTAACATTGACCTGCGCATTAACAGCGGCAGGCTGAATTGGATTAGGTGCAAATGTTATTGTTACGGTATAAGGAACGGTAATGCCGATACCGCCGTTAGTCGGAAATTCGCCGGGGACATAGGCATCGCCTTTAGTCAATACGGGATTAATGCAAGTGGTTACCGTAGTTCTCGTATCGGGATTTAAAACTGTCGGAGAAACCGTATAAGTATAATTCAACGGCACACCGCCGTAACCGAAGCCGTTTGGCGGCGCGAGGGCGAGGCCGCTAATCCCCAGACAGTTTAACTGGCTGACCTGCGCCTGCGCAATACTTGTAGCGGTATTGATTTTAGTGGCAAGCGCATTATTATTAAGAAGCGAAATAGACAATGCCATTACCCCCAAAAAAGCAACGGTAAGTATTACCATAGCGATTAACACTTCCAGTAAGGAAGCGCCTTTATTGCCAGCTTTAAAAATACATATTTTCATATGCTTAATATCATTTTAATAATGAGATTATTATCTGTATTTATTCTTTTATCAGACAACTTTATGATTTTATTATAGCCCATTATTCAAAAAGGTCAAGTAAAATTATTATGTTATTGTTATATATCGTTATATCAGGCATATCTATTTTTTTATTAATTACGCTTAGTTGCGCTTAAAACTTAACCTAAACTTAACAAAATCGTAACATTGCCGTAACAAAAATTTAAAATAATTTTAACTTGCCAAAAGGGTTTACTTAAATTATTATAGATTTTATTATTCACAAAAATCAATTAATAAAAATAATAAAACTTTGGAGGTATTATGGGCAGTCTTAATAAGGTATTATTAATCGGAAATCTGGGCAAGGACCCCGAACTTCGTTACACCCCCGACGGATTGGCGATTCTCAGGTTTTCTATAGCGACGACGGAATATTTTAACGATAAATCGGGTTCTAAAAATGAGAGGACGACATGGCACAACATAGTCGTGTTCGGAAAAATGGGGCAGAGCATCGCCAATTATTTAAATAAAGGAAAACAGGTTTTTATCGAGGGAAAAATTAACAACCGTTCTTACGACGATAAGGAAGGAAACAAAAAATACATTACGGAAATAGTCGCGACCAATATTGTCCTGCTTGGCGCCAAAGGCGGTGGGGGGAGCGGGGCGGAAGCCGCCGAAGAGGGCGGCGCAGCCGGAGCCGGGAGCAATAACTATGCCCATCAGGGCGGAAATGCCGAAAGCGGCTACGGCGGGGCTGGAAGTCAGGACGACGACGATATACCGTTTTGACATGTACCTAATATTAAATTGTAAAGAATTAGTTTATAAGCCCTTAAATTTTAAGGGCTTTTTTATTAATAACCATTAATTAAAAAAGTGTAAAGAATTAAGAACGCCGAATTGATGGAAAAATTCGTCATTTGGCAGTATAATGCTTATAAGCACCGCGTCAAAAAACATCAATTAAACGAACCTTTGCCTATAATTGACAGGAAAGGACGGAATAAATGGAAAAATATTACGATTTTATGATAACGAATTATGATAACGAATTAGAAAACAACTATTTGTCAAAAACGGATATTAAATATCGTCGTTCTTTTGGACAATTTTTTACACCTTTTAATATTGCCTGTTTTATGGCCGATTGGATTTTGAATACCAAAAAAGATAATTTAACAATACTTGATCCGGCTGCAGGATTAGGAATATTCGAAAGGACAATAAAATACCGAAATAAAAGCAAAAATATTTATTTTGACCTTTGGGAAATTGATAAAAATATAGTTTCCGAATTAAAAAATATAGTTTCCGAATTAAAAATAAATGTCAATATCAATGAATCAGATTTTCTTACAAGCCCATGGGATAAAAAATATGACGGAATAATTGCAAACCCTCCATATTATAAGCATCATTTTATCAAAAATAAAGAGGAAATCTTCCAAAAAATTTGTTCAAAAGCATTTTTTAAGTTCAGTATTCAAAACAATATTTATAGCTGGTTTTTGATTAAATCAATCAATCTTCTAAATTATGGCGGAAAGTTGGCGTTTATTATTCCAAGTGAATTTTTAAATGCAAATTATGGAGAAAAAATTAAGGAATATCTGATTACCTCCGGAATAACGTTACACTTAATAAATATTAATTTTACAGAAAATGTTTTTGATAATGCGCTTACCACATCTTTAATTATATTAGCCGAAAAGAACCGCGAAAAAAGCTCTGCAGTCAATTTTTTTAATATTTCGGATATTAAACAACTCAATAATCTATCTAATTTTTTAAAAGAATATCCGATGAAACGGATGAACAATCATGACTTAAATCCAAAAATAAAATGGAGAAATTATTTTAATGAATATAAAAAACAAGGGGAGGAAAACCTAATCCCTTTTTTAAAAATTGGAAAATTCTCAAGAGGAATTGCAACAGGCTCAAATGAATATTTTACTTTAACGCCGAAAGAAGTTGAAGAATTTAATATCCCCAATGAGTGCCTATACCCTTGTATAACAAAAGCAAATTTTATAAAAGATATATTATTTTCAAAAAATGATTTTAATCAATTAATAGAACAAGATAAAAAAACTTACCTTTTTGACGGCCAAAAATCGGAGCATGAAATCTGTAAACGATATATTAAAAAAGGTGAATCAGAAAATATTCACAAAAAATATTTAACAAAAAATAGACATCCTTGGTACGCTTTAGAAAAACGAGATGTATCGAAAATATGGGTTTCCGTTTTCAGCCGAAATGGTTTAAAATTTATTTGGAACGACAGCGATTGTAAAAATCTCACCTGCTTTCATTCATTTTATCCTTCTGAACTTGGGAAACATTATTTAGATATTTTATTTGTTTATCTCAATACCGAATTTGCCAGAAAACTTTTTGATCAAGAGAAAAGAGAATACGGAAATGGGTTAGAGAAATTTGAACCAAACGACATAAACAAATCGCTGATTTTAGACTTTGAAATTATAAAAAAAGAAGATATGGATGAATTGCGAAGATTACAGATAGAAATCTTTAAAAACAATAAAAAAGATAGACTTGAAATTATTAATAATGCCGATTTAATACTTAGAAAATATCTGTGATAAGCTTAAGTAATTCGTCCTTTTTAATTGCAGTTTTGCCGCCTTCAAAACTTACATAATGAAGCAGTCGTCCGCCCTCTAATTCTTTTTTACTACCCACCAATTTTGGATATTCGATTTTGTCGCTTAAAATTTTTCCTCTGTCTATATAGATATGAATGGTTTCTTTATATTGATTCTTAGGATTTTTTTCAATAACAAAGGCTGGACTACTGTCTATTTTCCCCAATATTTTTTTATTTTTGATTCCCCGCTCATCAATTTGAGCATTTTTTAATAATAATAAAATATCTTTAAACGATATGATATAAATCGCGTCAAAAAAGATTTGAACATAAAAATGCGGAACGCCGTATGTTTCAATCCATTTTAAAACTACCAATAAATCTTCAACTTTTGGAGTAAAACTCAAATAAGGTCTATTTTTTTTAGGAACAAATTTTTTTGTTAGATATGCGCTTGATCTAACTTCAAATCCAGCAATTGCTTTTGGAACAATGGATTTTAAAGTCTCTATCGGCAAATGGCTAATGTCGCCGCCCCATTCATTTCGATAGTCATCAGATTTAAACAATAAAATATCAGGCCGCTTTCCAATTAAATCAAGCTCGTGTTGATAAGAGTTATAAAATTCTTTAAAGTTTGGGTCGCCGGCAATAATTTTGTCCGATCTTCCATATCGCACAGGAATGTATGTTAAATCAGATTCTTTTAAAGCATTGAAAAATAAAACTTCGGCCCAATCTCCCTGCTCACTATGAGTTAAAAAATCTGAAAATGCCTGCGTTGGAGCATTTCCTCTTTTACGCTTAATACTTAAATCTACAATATTGGATCCTATTTCTTGACTTGTTTTCTGAATGAAATCTTTATAATTCATATTAAAAATCTTTAAAAAAATCTGATATTTTTAAACCGAGAGCTTTTGTGATTTTTTCAATATTTTCAAGCGTGATATTCTTTTCCGCTCTTTCAATCATGCCGATATAAGTACGATGAACACCCGCTCTTGCGGCAAGTTCTTCTTGGGAAAGACCCTTCTGATGTCTTTCCTTGCGCACTTTTTCGCCAAATTTTTCTAATATTGTTTTGCTCATAAACTTATAAGATTTATAACTTTAAACTGATTATCAGTATATGCTCTTGCTAATTTTAGTTCTACATACTATAATTAGCATATACAATCTTGTTTTGATTAGTGGTTGACAAAAAATCAGTATGACTGCTGGAAATTACTTATTTAATATTAAATTACCGGTGTTTTGCAAGAGCTGTTTATTACGGAAAATATAAGGTAATCCCGATTAGAACGGAAATTATTAATGCAAGGCTCTGGATTATCTTATGGAAAAATTAAGAGGACAAAAGGTGTTTTTAAGATACGACAGCTTGAAGTACGATAATAAAAACAATCTTCTCTGCTATCTTTATTTGCAAAATAAAACATTCATTAACGCTCATCTTATAAAAGAAGGATTGGTTTCGGTCGATACGAATACGGATTTTAAATATAAAGAAAGGTTTATTAATATGACAAAAGAGAGTCATGCCGAAAACTAAAAATTTGATTTTTATTTGGATTTGATAATTGCGAAAAATAATTTATAATTAAATCATGATAGATAAATATTTTTCGACGCATATCAGGGATGAGGCTATTAAGCGCAAAAAGCTGGAGATGGAAAGGCTGAGGCAGAGTTTGCTTAAAAACGCCGTTACGGCTATTGCGGAATTAAGACGAACGGTTAGCTTTAAAGATGCTTTCATATTCGGCTCTTTGACAAAACCTTTTAAATTTGGCATAAATTCCGATATTGATATTGCCTTTTCCGGCCTTAAGGATAGAGATTTTTTTAAAGCCGCTTCATTTATATCAAGTGAAATTGGCAGGGAGGTCGATGTTATTCAACTCGAAGGATTCAGATTTGCCGAAAAAATCAAAAAAGAAGGAATAAAATGGAAGCCAGAGATATAAATAAAATAATATGAAGCCCAAAAAAAATTTTGAAATGATTTTTTTAGGTAAAAGGGGAATAAAGTATATTTTGCTCAATAGTTAAAGGATGCATCATGTTTTCCTATTTTCGGCAATCTTATATACTTTTTTTCTGTGCAATATTGCAAGTATATATATTTTGTTATCCTCGACTTTAAAAACTATCCTATAATCCCCGATTCTGAACTTTCTATACGGCTTAAGCGAACCCCTTAAGGGTATTCCGTAAAATTCCGGCTTCTCTTTCACTTTATTGTTTATAGCTTCTTTGATTTTTATAAGATATTTTTTAGGTATTTCCTTAAGGTCGTTATGAACATCGTTATGAAAGAATATTTCAAATTCCATAAGGTTTCCAAAATTTTTCTTCCGAAATCGGATTACCCTTAAGGGTTTTATTTCTGGTTTCCGCAATCTCGGCAAGATAAAAGTCTTCTTCAAGCTCTATAGCTTTTTCTATGAGTTCTTTGGCGAGCGCCGATTTCGATATGTCTCTTTTTTTTGATAAAATATCGACAAGCTCTGCAGTTCTTTTATCCAGAACGACATTAAGCCTTGGATTCTTTGTAGGCATTTTTTTCACCTCTTATATTCTTAGGATACAATTAGTGTATCATTTATGATGAACTATGTCAATGAATATTTTCTATTTTTCTATTTTATGAAACAAAAAACGCCGGTTTTAAAAGCCCATTACAGGTTTTAATTTACCGGCGCATCTTAATTATTTTATTTACTTCTATTTTCTTCGATTATATAAAAACAAAAAGATTTATATATCGTAATACAACGCAAACTCGTAAGGAACGGGTCTCATGCGAACGGGCTGGACATCGTTTTCCATTTTGCGTTCGATCCATGTCTGTATCACATCTTCCGTAAACACTCCGCCCTGAAGCAGGAATTTATGGTCTTTTTCAAGTTCTTTCAACGCCTCTTCGAGAGAACCCGGCGCAACGGGAATATTCTTAAGCTCCTTTTTGGATAATGTAAATAAATCTTTATCAACGGGCTTGCCCGGGTGAATTTTATTTTGGATGCCGTCTAAACCGGCTAAAAGCAAGGCGGAAAAAGCGATGTAGCAATTTGAGGTAGGGTCGGGGGTTCTGTATTCTATTCTTTTTGCTTTCGGCGAATTTGAATACATCGGGATCCTGACCGCGGCGCTTCTGTTTCTTGAGGAATAGACAAAATTAACGGGCGCCTCGAAGCCGGGGACTAATCTTTTGTAGGAGTTTGTCGTTGAATTGGTAAAAGCGCATAAAGCCTTTGCGTGTTTTAATATCCCGCCGATATAATAAAGCCCCATTTCCGACAATCCTGCATATTCTTTGCCCGCGAACAGCGGCTGTCCGTTTTTCCACAAGGATTGATGGACATGCATGCCGGAACCGTTATCGCCGAAAAGCGGTTTCGGCATAAAAGTAGCGGTCTTGTCATATCTTCTTGCAACATTTTTAATTATGTATTTAAACCACATAAAATTGTCGCCCATAGCGGTTAAAGAATCAAACCTCATATCGATTTCGGCCTGGCCGCCGGTGGCAACCTCGTGATGAGCGGCTTCGACTCTTATCCCGACATTTTGAAGTTCTAACGCCATTTCGTTTCTGATGTCGGTCTGGGAATCTATAGGCGCGGCCGGAAAATAACCTTCTTTGTTTCTCGGCTTGTGCCCGAGATTAGGCATCTCGTCCCTTCCCGTGTTCCATATGCCTTCTTCGGAATCAATGTAATAATAGCCGCTATTGGAAGTCTGGTCGTATCTTATATCGTCGAATATAAAAAACTCCGCTTCCGGTCCAAAATAAGCCGTATCGGCGATGCCCGTGGATTTTAAATACTTTTCGGCCTTCTGCGCTATGTAACGCGGGTCTCTATCATAAAAATTACCGGTTATAGGGTCTTTAATATTGCATGTTAAAGATAAAGTTTTAGCCTCGATAAAATTATCTATAACGGCAGTGGAAGCATCCGGTATAATAAGCATATCGGAAGCATCTATTGCCTGCCACCCCCTTATGCTTGAACCGTCGAACCCGAATCCATCCTTAAAAGTATCTTTTGACACTTCGCTAACGGGCACCGTAAAATGCTGCCACGTTCCAAGCAGGTCGCAGAACTTTACATCCACGAACTGGATCTCCTGCTCTTTGATATACTGCACAACTTCGTTTTCCGTCATTTTCCCTCCGTAAAATTTAAAAAATTAAGATTTATTGAATTTATAAATAAAAAAGTGCTCAATGGTTTCTGGATTAACGCTTCGCTCCCGCACCTGACGGCCTACGCGGAATAACAGTTTTTTAAAGAGCTTCCTCGCCCTTTTCCCCCGTTCTTATTCTTACGGCCTCTTCCACCGGCAAAACAAAAATTTTGCCGTCCCCTATCCTGCCGGTTTTTGCGCTCGACAATATCGCTTCCGTCACTAAGCCGACTTGTTCGTCGGAAACCACCACCTCGATTTTTACCTTTGGTATGAAATCGACCACATATTCGGCTCCCCTGTATAATTCGGTATGTCCTTTCTGCCTGCCGTAGCCCTTAACCTCCGTAACCGTTAAGCCGTGAATACCGATATTGTTAAGGGCTTCTTTTACATCGTCGAGTTTAAACGGTTTAAATATTGCCTCCACCTTTTTCATGATGCCTCCAGATTAATTTGAGCAATAAATATGCCATATCGTAAAAATGAACTTAAAATTATCATAAAATTTAGGTTTTTCATGACAAATATATCAAATTTATATTAAATTTTAGCTTAATTGCGATAAAATAACATTAATTTAAATAAAAATGCAATAATAATTTATTACCCAAATCCAGATTTAGAATGTTATAATCTGGATTCCTGCGTACGCAGGAATGACTTTGTAGGTTTTTAGGCCTTCACCCAACGGGTGTCATTCCCGCGAAAGCGGGAATCCAGAATCACTTAATATTGGAATATCTTAAATATTTTCTAAATCTGGATTTGGGTATTAAATTAAAATGCGCTTAAAATTTATGCAATAATAAAAAATTTGCTTAAAATTTATGCTATTGACACTAATCCCTGAAATTTATAAAGGACAATTCTATAGTTAAAGGGAAAGCTCGTAAATGCGAAATTATGCCCTGAAGCTCGTCTTTGGATTTTGAACCCACCCGTAAATGGTCTTTAAGGTTTTCGACCGCCGCCTTTGGGGCTATCTTTTTTATTTCCTGAATTATTTTTTTTGAAGCCTCTTTATCTATCCCTTCCTTGATCTCGACCTCCTGACGCACCATTCCCTTGTGAGCTTCTTCCTTCTTTTTAAAATCTAAGAATTTTACCGAAACACCCCTTTTTATAAGTTTTCCCTTGAATATGTCGATGACGGCGGTAAGTTTATAATCGTCGTCGCCTAAGACGGTAACGATATTTTCCTGTCTTTTAATTTCGCTTTTTGTGCCTTTAAAATCATACCGCCCCGTTATTTCTTTAACGGTCTGGTTTATTGCGTTATCGACTTCCTGAAGGTCTGCCTTTGAAACTACATCGAAAGACGGCATTTAAGCCTCCACCTTTTTAATATTAGTTTTTCTGGATTCCCGCCTTCGCGGGAATGACATCCGTTGGGTGAAAAGTTAAATCCGGCATTGTCATTCCCGCGAAGGCAGGAATCCAGTATTTATAACTTATTAAAACAATTTTAATAGTTTCTAACTGTGATTTAAGGTATTAGTTTTCCTTTATTATCGTATAGCTTGACGGAAAATTAACGCTAAAAATATTGTTATTTATATGCCTGTTAAACCGGACATTAGAATAATGAAATATTATACTTTGACCCTGATATGTTAAAATTTTTAATGAAGTTATCTTAAGGCTGTTTATTGCGAAATCGATATAAATCTCCTTTGCCCTTTGCAGGCTTAAGGGTTTTAATCCCACATCTATAATTCCTTTTCCGGCGTCTTTCTTTACGCTTTCAACCCTGAAATACTTGGTCAAACTTCCGATTACGGCAACGATATTAGGGGGGAATCCTCCTTTTTCTTTGCCTACATTAATAACCGTAACCTTTTTAATGCCGCTATCGACAATATAAAGATTATCGCCTTTTAAAACCTGCCTTTTATGTATGGGATAGGTATAAACCCATGCCATATTGCCCGGATATTTATAATAAAAATAACCCTT
Source organism: Candidatus Acidulodesulfobacterium ferriphilum (assembly GCA_004195035.1). NCBI lineage: Bacteria > Candidatus Acidulodesulfobacteriota > Candidatus Acidulidesulfobacterales > Candidatus Acidulidesulfobacteraceae > Candidatus Acidulidesulfobacterium > Candidatus Acidulidesulfobacterium ferriphilum. The sequence goes on from SGBD01000001.1 coordinate 648,253, forward strand.
AAAGGCCATATTCTGCGAATACCCCGGAATAATCTCCTTTTGCCCAAAATATGCGCTTATGGAACGAACGGTTTTATATTTTGCTTCGATTTTCCCGATTATATTGCTTGTATTATCCGACTTGCCGTAAGATTTCGGTATAAAACCCGTTAAAAAAAACACGGATAAAATGAAAAACGGTACGGCTAATTTAGTTAATTTAGCGCTAATGGATTCCCGCTTTCGCGGGAATGACGAAAGACCTGATTCCTCTCTTTGCGGGAATGACGGAAAACAGGATTCCATACTTTGCGGATATTTCTGTCCGTATGCTTGTAAACGCATGCCGTTTACGCAGACGGGAATGGACAATTTTTTCTTCATTTTTATGTTCTCCCTTTTTTTGTCAGTATGCCGTCGTTTTGAAGTTTTTCCATAATTCTTGCGGCCCTGTTAAAACCTATCCTGAACCTTCGCTGAATATACGATATGGATATATTATTATTGTCATCCAGAGATGCAACCATATTTAACACCTCGCCGTATATTTCATCATCAGGGTCGTCCGTAATCATTCTATCAAAATTGCCTGCATTGTCAAACTCATTTATTAATAACTCGTTTTTTGAGGGCGGAAAATTCTTTTCTTTTATAAATTCTAAAACTTTTTTAATCTCGTCTTCCGATATGTAAGAGCCGTGAATTCTCGCAAGCCTGCCCTGTCCCGGCGGCATAAACAGCATATCCCCGTTTCCCAAAAGCTCTTCCGCGCCGTTGGCATCCAATATCGTCCTCGAATCAACCTTGGAAGAGACTAAGAAGGCTATACGGGACGGCATATTGGCTTTTATAACCCCCGTAACCACATTTACAGACGGTCTTTGAGTCGCTATTACAAGATGTATTCCGCAGGCGCGGGCCATCTGGGAAAGCCTGATTATGGATGTTTCTATGTCTTTCGGGCTTGTCAGCATTAAATCGCTTAATTCATCTATTATAATGACAAGGTACGGCATCGGTTTCTGATTCTGTTTTTTTAATCGTTCATTATGCTGCTCTATATTTTTAACGCCCGCCTTCTGTAATTCTCTATATCTCCTTTCCATTTCGGAAACAGCCCATTTAAGCGCAATGCTTGCCTTTTTTGCATCGTAAACGACATCGCAAATAAGATGGGGTAATTCTTCAAATGGCGTTAGTTCCAATCTTTTAGGGTCTATCATTAAAAAATTAAGCTCCTCGTAACTCGCTTTAAAAAGAAGGCTTACGACAAGCGTGTTAATAAACACGCTTTTCCCCGCCCCCGTCGCCCCTGCTATTAGCAAGTGCGGGCATTTTGCAATATCAAAGAGGACATTTCCCCCCGTGGTGTTTTTGCCAAGAATTATCGTAAGTAAAGACTTTGACTCTATAAACTCTTTTGAGTTTAATCCTTCCGAAAAATAAACCGTTTCCCTTTTATTATTTGGAACTTCGATGCCCACAGCCGATTTTCCCTCTATAACCCCTGTTATCCTGACGGGCTTTGACTTTAAAGCCATCGTAAGGTCTTCCGAAAGAGATAAAATTCTTCCGATTTTAACGCCGCTTGCCGGTTCGAACTCATACATTGTTATAATGGGTCCCGGGTTTATCCCCGTAACCTTTCCTTTCACACCGAAATCTAAAAGTTTTTTTTCTATTAAAGTTGCATTCCCCAGAAGAGAAAGTTTATCCGGCTTTTGGGCGTCTTTAATCCCTTCAAAGTCAATTAAGGAAATCGGGGGGATTTTTGTTTCCCTGTCTCCAACAAAATCAAAAGAGCCGTCCTTTTCTCTAATTACTCTATAATCTATTCCCGTCTTTTTATTAATCCCTGTAAGATCGTCTTTTTCATCCAGATCCTTTATTAAATCCTCTCTTGAACCCCCGAACAGCTCTTTATTTACGATAAAACTTCTCTTTCTTTTTTTTAATCCTTTTCTCTTTTCAATCCTTAATGTTATTAAGGAAACGATAGAACTCAATTTATTCGTTATTATACTTATTATACCTGTATCTAACCGCTTTATCTCTTCTATGCCTCTTTTAATCAGATTATAAATGTCGTAAACCGAGGCGGTCAGGTTTTCCACTCCTATATTTTTAAAGACAAGATAAAAAGAGGTTAGAAATAACATAACAATTATAATTATGCTTCCCGCTTCGCCAAAAAACCTGAAAAGGTAGTAATAAATTCCGCTTCCTATTAACCCTCCGCCCGAAATTATAAACCCGCGGTATGAAAACTTGGGAAACAAGGCGCTAAGAAATATTAAAAGGGCGGCGAGGAAAATAAATATTCCCGCATAAAATCTTAATCTTGACCGGGTAATTTTGTTAAATATCAATAATATCCCTATTGATAATATAAAAAAAATCAGCAGGAAAGAGCCGATACCTGCTATCGTTAAAAGCAGGTTCGAAAGAATTCCGCCGGCAAAGCCGCCCCAGTTTATTTTATGGACGCTCGAAATAGAGTACGAATTGGAGGTTTCTTGAAATATGGAAAATGAGAAAAGCGATAAGAAAGAATATATCGAAAAAAAAATGATTAGAAGCGCCCCGATTATCCTTTTATGACCATGCATAATTGAATTAAATAAATTCTTCCGTTCCAAAGTACGGTTTTAACGAATTAGGAATCCTGACATATCCGTCCTTTGTCTGATAATTTTCGATTATCGCTATCATAACCCTTGGAAGGGCAAGTCCTGAACCGTTCAAAGTATTGACAAACTCGGATTTTGCGTTTTTTTCCCTTTTAAATTTAATATTTGCTCTTATAGCTTGAAAAGAACCGAAATTCGAACAAGAGCTGACCTCAAGCCATTCGTCCATCCCGGGGGCGTAAACCTCTATATCGTATTTTTCTTTTGCCGAAAAACTTAAATCCCCGGTGCAAATTTTAACTAATCTATGGGGAATATCCAGCCTGTTTAAAATATCCTGAACATCGTTAATAAGATTAAATAATTCATCTTTGGCTGTTTCAGGAGTAGTAATTTTTACAAGTTCTACCTTGTCGAACTGATGCCCTCTTTTTATGCCCCTTGTATCCTTGCCGGCAGACATCTTTTCTTTTCTGAAACATGCGGTATATGCCACATGTTTTATGGGAAGCATCTTAATATCTATTATCTCGTCCCTGTACATATTCGTAACCGGGACCTCGGCGGTCGGGATAAACCATAAGCCCGAATCGTCGTCTTTATACAAAGTGTCGGAAAATTTCGGCAGCTGCCCCGTCCCGATTAAACAGGCTTCGTTAACCATATAAGGAGGATATACTTCTTCGTAATCGTGATAAGTTATATGGGTATCGAGCATAAAATTAATAAGCGCCCTCTGGAGCTTAGCAAACCCCCTTTTCAGCACATAAAAACGGGTCCCGGAAATCTTTACCCCCCTTTCAAAATCGATTAAATCTCTTTTTTCTCCGATTTCAAAATGGGTTTTTAGCTTAAAATCAAATTTTTTCTTTGCATTGAAATAAGAAACGACGACATTTTCCGTTTCGTCCCTGCCGACGGGCACATCGCTGTCCGGAAGATTCGGCACATTTAACATCAGCTCGTTAAGCCTCTGTTCTATGGCGCCAAGCTCGTCTTCCTGCGCTTTTATCATCTCGTTTATTCTTTTTACCTCGTTTTTTTTCGCTAAAATTGCCGCTTCTTCTTTTTCCGCGGCTATTTCTTTTGAAAGAACTTTTCTGGTATTTCTAAGACACTCGGTATCATATAAGAGTCTTCTTTTTGACTCGTCAAGTTCGTAAATCTCGTCGATTTGAACGGGAATAAAAAGTTTTTCCATTTCTTTTTTAACAAACTCTCTTTGTTCCCTGATAAGCTTAATGTCTATCATAATAATATTCCGATATGCCTTTTATTTACGATTTATATATGTATATTTATAGATTTATAATTTTTATTCTTAAAACGGACAGTAATATAATAATATTTTTGGCAGGCAATATCAATATTAATCGTTTACCAAAATATTGATAAAATCATTGCTTATTTCCACAAATCCGCCGTCGATATTGATTTCCCGAACGGTCTCGCCGATTTTGTATTTTACGACACCCTTATTCACATTAGAAATAAAGTTGATATGCCCAGGCAATATCCCCTCTATACCCGATTCGGCGGGAATTTCGCAAAAATCCACGATTTCTTCGGCAATCAAACCGCCGCGGCCGACAATTTTAAGTTTAAGCGGCATTCCCGATACAACCTCTTTTACTTTCTTTATTTTAACGACTTTGCCTTTTCTGCCGCCTCATCTATTGTCCCGACCATATAAAAAGCCTGTTCAGGCAAATCATCGTGCTTGCCTTCCAGTATCTCTTTAAATCCTCTTATTGTCTCGCTTAACGGAACATACCTTCCCGGAAAGCCGGTAAAAACCTCGGCAACAAAAAAGGGCTGAGAAAGAAACCTTTGAATCCTTCTTGCGCGGTTCACTATCAGCTTATCGTCCTCCGAAAGTTCATCCATTCCTAAAATAGCGATTATATCCTGTAATTCCTTGTATTTTTGAAGTACGGCCTGAACCTTTCTTGCTATATCGTAATGTTCTTTGCCTATAATATTGGCATCCAATGCTCTTGAGGTTGAATCAAGCGGATCCACTGCCGGGTAAATCCCTATATCGACAATCTGCCTTGAAAGCACCGTAGTAGCATCCAAGTGGGCAAAGGTCGTTGCAGGCGCCGGGTCGGTTAAGTCGTCTGCGGGAACATAAACTGCCTGAACGGAAGTAATGGAACCCTTTTTTGTGCTGGTTATTCTTTCTTGAAGCTCGCCCATATCGGTTGCAAGGGTCGGCTGATAACCTACGGCGGACGGTATCCTTCCCAAAAGGGCGCTGACTTCGGAATTTGCCTGCGCAAATCTAAAAATATTATCGATAAAAAGCAGGACATCCTGCCTTTCTTCGTCTCTAAAATATTCCGCCATAGCTAAAGCCGAAAGGGCAACCCTTGCTCTTGCTCCCGGCGGTTCGTTCATCTGTCCATATACCAAAACCGCTTTGTCTAAAACCTTGGACTCTTTCATTTCCGTCCAGAGGTCGGTTCCCTCCCTTGTCCTTTCGCCTACACCCGCAAAAACCGAATAGCCGCCATGCTCTATTGCGATATTATGAATCAGTTCCATAACGAGCACCGTTTTGCCGACACCCGCGCCGCCGAATAATCCCGCCTTTCCGCCCTTCAGGTAAGGCTCTAAAAGGTCTATAACCTTAATGCCCGTCTCTAATATCTCCACGGTCGTGGACTGTTCCTCGAATGACGGAGCAGGCCTGTGGATAGGAAGCCTTGCTTTAAATTCGATGTCGCCTAATTCATCGACGGGTTCGCCGATAACATTAAAAATCCTTCCGAGAACATCCTTTCCGACGGGAACGGTTATTTTATTGCCGGTATCTATTACCTTCATTCCTCTGTATAATCCGTCCGTAGCGTCTAAAGCAATACACCTGACGGTATCTTCGCCGAGATGTTGCGCTGCCTCGAGAACCAGATTATTTTCCTTATTGCTTATTCTGGGATTCGTCAGCGATAAAGCGTTGTAAATCGGCGGCAGGAAGCCGCTTTCAAATTTAACATCAACAACGGGACCTATTACCTGCGCGACAACGCCCTCATTCATTTATAACCTCCGTAATTTTTCGTAACTTCCAATATTTACTTTAATCCTGCGTTAGAAATTATTTATTTTCGTAATAGCCCTCCCCTTTTTATGTGGAAGTGGGATGAAAAATTTATTTTAGCGCGCTTACGCCGTTTATTATATCGAGAATTTCAAGCGTAACCGCGGCTTGCCTTGCCTTGTTATAGACGATAGTTAATTTATTTATAAGTTTTCCCGCATTCCTCGTCGCGTTATCCATTGCATTCATTCTTGAAGCCTGCTCCCCGGCAAAAGACTCTACTATTTTAAAATAAATTTTGGTTTGAATATAGTCCTTGAAAATTTTATCTATTATCCCGTCTTCGTAAGATACGGGCTCCACTAAATAACCGCCGCTATCTTTGCTTTCAAAGGAGGAATCGAACGGTAAAATCTTTTCTATTACCGCCCTCTGGTGAAGCGTTGAAATATAATTATTAGATATTATATAAAACTCGCCCGCTTCTCCATTTATAAAATCGGCGGACATTTTAACCGCCAGTGTTTCGGATAAATTTTCCGTTATGTTATTTTCGGAGAAATTGGCGGTAAATTCAACGGAATAGTTATGCCTTTTAAAAAAATCCGCTCCCTTCTTGCCGAGTATATATAGCTTTATCCGGCTTTCATCCAACCACTTGGCTTTAAGCTCCTCAAAAAAAAGTTTAAAAAGATTCATATTAAAAGAGCCGCAAAGACCCCTGTCCGTGGAAATTATAAGAATGCCTGCACCGCTGCCATTGCTGCTACCCGAATTTTTTTTAAAAAACGGATGGCTGTACAGGACCGTATTTCTTGAAATATTTTTTATGACGCCGCTGTAGATTTCCGAATAAGGCCTGAGGGCATTCATAGCCGCCTGATTTTTTTTAAATTTTGCCCCCGCCACCATTTTCATAGCCTTTGTTATTTGCCTTGTATTTTTGATGCTGGCGATTTTTCTTTTTATAGATTTTAAATTCGGCATATTAACCTTCCACGAATATATTTTTAAATTTATCCAAAGAGGCGATAAGATTAGATTTAATAGATTCGTCTATTGCCTTTTTTTCCCTTATATCGTTGTATATTTCAGGATTATTATTTTCGATATATAATAGAAGCTCCCTTTCATATTCTTTTATAGAGGCAAGCTTATAATCCGTCAAATACCCGTTATTTGCCGCAAATAATATTACGACCTCTTTCTCGATAGGCATCGGCTCATATTGGCCCTGTTTAAGAAGCTCCGACATCATCCTTCCGCGGGCAAGCATCTCCTGCGTTGTTTTATCGAGGTCTGCCCCGAACTGTGCAAACGCGGCTAATTCCCTGTATTGCGCCAAAGAAAGTCTTAATCCCCCCGAAACCTGTTTCATCGCTTTTATCTGCGCATCGCCGCCGACTCTGGATACCGAAAGGCCCGCGTTTACCGCGGGCCTGACGCCCGCATAAAAAAGATCGGTTTCGAGAAATATCTGTCCGTCCGTAATAGATATGACATTGGTCGGAATATATGCCGAAACATCCCCCGCCTGAGTTTCGATTATAGGGAGCGCCGTGAGCGACCCTCCGCCGTGGGCATCGTTCAGCTTGGCCGCTCTTTCCAAAAGCCTAGAATGCAGGTAAAAAACATCCCCGGGATACGCTTCTCTGCCTGGCGGCCTCCTTAAAAGCAGCGACAACTCCCTGTAAGCAACGGCGTGTTTCGATAAATCGTCGTATATTATAAGGCAATGCATGCCGTTATCCCTGAAGTATTCCCCCATCGTAACCCCCGTATAAGGAGCAAAATATTGAAGGGTTGCGGGGTCGCTCGCGTTAGCCGCGATTATCGTAGTATATTCCATTGCCCCTTCCCTCATAAGGCGGTCGTAAATAAAAGATACGCTTGACTGTTTTTGTCCGATTGCCACATAAATGCAATAAACGCCCGAATTCTTTTGGTTTAGTATCGTATCTATCGCTATGGCGGTCTTTCCGGTCTGCCTGTCGCCGATTATAAGTTCCCTTTGCCCCCTGCCGATAGGAATCAGCGCGTCTATAACCTTTAAACCGGTGTATAAAGGCTCATTAACCTTTTTTCTATGAACTATGCCGACCGCCTTTTTTTCGATATAAGAGTATTTATCGGTTTTAATGGGGTTTTTGCCGTCGATAGGCCTTCCAAGCCCGTCAAGAACCCTTCCTATGACCTCTTTTCCGACGGGAACTTCGGCAATTTTTCCCGTTCTTTTTACGGCGTCCCCTTCTTTAACATAAGATTCCTCTCCAAGAATCGCGACGCCGACATTATCCTCTTCAAGGTTTAATACATAGCCGTACACATCCGGGGTAATCTCTAACATTTCTCCTATCATAACATTCTTGAGGCCGTATATTTTCGCCACATTGTCGCCCACGGATAAAACGACCCCTACTTCGCTTATATCTATATTTTTTGTATATGTTTCGATTCTTTTTTTAATAATCTCGGTATTTTCCGATGCCTTAACCGCCATAAACAAATGCTCCCTGTTTTAAATAATTATAGAAGTTTTCTAATTGAGTCTTTATACTGCTGTCATATAACCTGCCTTCCAAATTTATAATATATCCGCCGATTATTTCGGGCGCAACCTTCTCGTTTATAACAATTTTTTTACTTAAAGCCTTTTCAATCATATTTTTGATTTGAAGGGCTTCTTCATCTTTTAACTTTTTGGCGGAAACAACATTGACTATTGCTATGCCGAGAAAATCATTTCTGAGTCTCGAAAATTCCTGTAAAATTTTCGGCAAATATCTTGCTCTTTCATTTTCTATCAATAAATGTATAAAACTTATAAATTCCCGGCTCAATGACAGTTCTTTGCCTAAAAGATTAATTACTTCTTTTCTTTCTTTTTTATCTATAAAGGTTTGCGATAAAAATTCTTTGAGACATAGCACGTTATTGCAAAAATCGATAAAACTGTTAATTTCTTCAAAAATCCCTTCTATCCTGTCCAAATCATGGGCTATTTTAAAAAGGGCTCCCGCGTATCTCTTTGCTATTTTGCTATCTAACATAAAATATAAATTGTCATTCCCGCGTAGGCGGTAAAGTTTAGGATAAACTTCACGAGACCAAAGGTCGAGAGCGAAGCGGTAATCCAGCCAAAAAGAGTTGTGGAATACCTCTTTGCTGTTTTGTTATTTAATAATTGCTTCATCGTTAAGCTTAAGGATATTATCGTTTACTTTATCTAAGACCTCCTCCGTCAGTTCCCTATTTGTAATATCTTTGGCAATCTTAAAGGACATATCGAGAGCCTCTTGATAAAGCTCTCTTTTTTGTTTGTCTATTTCCGATTTCGCAAGGGTTAAATAATTCCCCAAAATTTTTTCGGCAGAGGCTTTCGCATCTTCTATAATGCGGATTTTTTCTACTTCCGCCTCTTTTACCGCTTCTTTTTTTATTTCTTCTATTTCCTTTTTGACTTCTTTAAGCCTATTTTGAGCATCTTTGTAAAGTTCCTCCGCCCGCTTTTCGGCCTCTATAGCTTTTTCTATCGAAAGATTAATATCCTTCTTTCTTTTATCGAAAAATGGGTTTATATATCTTATAAATATATACGCAAGCCCTGCCAGAAGCAATGCGGTATCGAATATCCGCCAAAAAAGTTCCATAATTCCATTCTATTTTATTTATTTTATTCTATTCTATAATTTTTTTAAAAATTAAAATCGATAATTCTTCGGATTTTTCTTTAATAGAACTTAATACCGCGGTTTTTTCTGCGTTAAATTCTTTTACAGCGCTTTCGAACTTGGCGGCCGCGCTGATTTTAGTATCGGATAAAAGGTTATTTGCTTCGGTTTGGGCTTCCTTGCGAAACCTTTCTTTTATTTCGTTTATTTCGAATCTTAAATTTTTTCTTTCGTTGCCCGCTTCTTCGTTTAACGCTTCCGCTAATTTTTCGAGGTTATTTTGCTTATCCTCGTTTAAGCCGATAATTTCCTCCCGTTTTTTTAAAATAGCCCGCAAAGGCTTTAATAGAAACAGATTTAAAAGGTAAGTAAAAATCAGAAATGCCGCGGCTTCAAATAAAAGTCCCTGCCATGTTATGATTAATTCGGTCATATTATAATTTATAATATATTATAAATAAAGTAAACAAGATATAAGTCTATATTATCGAATTATATCAAAAATAAATTAAATATCAATTTATTTATATATTTATTTATATATAAATATTTTTGTGTTTTTTGATTATAATTTTTATAGATTATATGGTAATATTTATATAACTAATACATCGAATAATTAAACGGGGGCTTGTCATTTAATGGACGGACAGGAACGGGAACAAGACAAATATAGCGATTCCGCTGTTAACGATGTTCGAATAAAGAACGCCGAGGCAATAGAGCAAATAATTAACAATATTTTAATTTCAAAAAAAGAACTCGGCATTACGCTTTATCCGTCAAAGGGATATTTTAAATCCTATTTATTAGAAATAAAGCCAAAATTTTTGCTTATAGACAGCCTTATGCCCTTTTACGGAAATAAAATAATTTCCAAATCGGAGTTTATAAAAGTTGGCGTGGACTCAGGAAACAACAATATCGAACGATATTTTTTAACTAAATTTAAGGAAGAAATAATTAACGGCGAAGATATTAATTTTTTAATTTTTAAGCCTATAGAGGTTGTTTTAATTGAAAAGAGGATAGCTTTAAGGGTTTCGACAAGCCAGTCAAATATGGCTTTTATTAATTTCTCGCATAACGGCCAAAATTATTTTATGCCTGTTCATGACTTATCGTGGAACGGCATGTCATTTAATTCCGAATTTAAAATAGAAACGGGATATGTTATAAAACATGCGTTAATAAAACTTTCGGAAAAATCTATTAACGCCGATTTAAAAATTGCGCATTCCACATACTTAAGCGGCCGATACCGGGTTGGATGCATGATTATAAATATTTCGGATAACGATAGAGATAAGCTGATTAATTTTATTTTAACGATCGAAAGGCAGGATATTAATTCTAACCTCGGATTAGATTAGTCCAATCTTTATTTTTTTATTAATTTGATAAGCCTTTCGAGTTCTTCTGCGGAAGAAAAGTTGATTTCAATCTTTCCTTTTAGTTCATTGCCCTTATTTTTATAGTCTATCCTGACTTGAGCCTGAAGTCTTTCAAAAAGCGCGCCTTCATAGTTTTTAATCTGAGAAAATATCGAAAAATCCTTTTTGGGTTTATGCTTCTGTTTTCCGGATTTAATTGCTTTAGCCGCGCGCTCCGTCTCTCTTACGGTTAGTTTTTCATTGGAAATTTTATTTAGAAGCATGTTTATCTCGCCGCCTGAAAGACCGATAAGGTTTCTTGCATGGGACGGGGTAATTTTTCCATAGACAAGATCATTTTTAATTTCATCCGGCAAAGAAAGCATCCTTATCATGTTTGTAATTGTGGCCCTATCTTTGCCCACTTTGACCGAAAGTTCTTCGTGCGTTAATTTATATTCCTCGATTAATCTCACATAACAGTTTGCTTCTTCGATAACATTTAAATCCTGTCTCTGGATATTTTCGATAAGGGCAATTTCGAGGGCTAAGACGCCCGAAATGTCTTTGATTATAGCGGGAACCTTATTAAATTTCAGCTCTTTGGCAGCCCTGTATCTCCTTTCGCCCGCGATTAAATCATAGCCGCCGCCGTCCCGGGATTTAGAAACTATTAAAGGTTGGATGATGCCGTTTTCTTTGATAGAGTTTTTTAATTCGGTAAGCTTATCCTCGTCAAAATACTGCCTTGGCTGGTAAACCCCGGTATTTATCTTATCTATTTCGATTTCAAAAACCGAAAGCTTTCCGTCCGCGTCCGCATGGATGCCGTCCTGAACATAGGCATCCGTTAAAAGCGCGCCTAATCCCCTGCCTAATACGACCCTTTTTGACGATTTTTCTTTTTCTTCCATAAATAACCCGCCTGTCCCAACCCGCTTGTCATTCCCGCGTATGCGATATTTTTGTCCATGCTTATCAAAGCAAGTCTTTGATGTGGGCAAAAATGCCGGTTTTTACGCAACCTTGGACAAAAATTCTTTTGTTAATTCGATATAATAAATCGCTCCCTTGGAATTTATATCGTACAGTATTATAGGCTTACCAAAACTCGAACTTTCCGGAAGTTTGACATTCCTCGGTATAACATTTTCATATATCTTCTGCCCAAAATATTTTTTAACCTCGCTGACTATCTGATTTGTAAGATTTGCCCTTCCGTCAAACATTGTAAACAAAACTCCTTCGATATGCAAATCCTTGTTAAGTCTTTGATTAACAAGCCTGATCGTCTGCATCAGTCTCGATATTCCTTCCAATGAATAATACTCGCACTGCATAGGGATTAAGACGCTGTTGGAAGCGGTTAACGCGTTTATCGTCAGCAGCCCTAAAGACGGCGGAGTATCGATAAAAATATAATCATAATCACTGCTTATTTTATCGATAATATTCCTTTTAAGAAAATATTCTCTTTCATCCATACTTACTAATTCCACCTCTATGCCCGCAAGGTCGGAGGTCGCTGGAATTATGTCGAGATTTTTCATCTGCGTCGGGTATATGGCGCCTTCAACCGCGGATTCGTCAATCAGGCATTCATAAACGGTCGGTCTTGACTTATCGACAAGGGTATTTAAACCGCTCGTCGCGTTAGCCTGCGGGTCGGCATCGATTAAGAGGATTTTCTTCTCGTACGCCGAAAGACAGGCGGCAATATTGATTGCCGTAGTGGTTTTTCCTACCCCGCCCTTTTGATTGGAAACACAGATTACCTTTGCCATTATCGTTTAGTTTATATAAATTATTTAGCAGACAAAATTTAAAAACAATGACTCTTTTAATTTATAAACCAAAATTTTATTAAAGTAAAGATAAATTTTTTAATCGATGTTTCACATGAAACATTATATCTTTTTTGTAACAAAAATTTAACAAAACCTTCATAAAATTGTAACAATAAAAATATATAATTAAATTAATTTCGAAATGCAAACTTTTTTAAGATAAGCGGGGTTAAACATGGAAAAATTTTTTAATAATCGAAAATTACCCGATTTGCCGAATCAAAACGATGCCCTGCGGAATCCGGCCCCCGTGAAAAAACCTGAATCATTTATAGAAAAAGTGCTTGAAAAAGCCTCTCAAAACGCCGTTATCGTTAGGTCGAAATATATGAATATTATTAAAAGGGACATCGCATCCTCCGACAGAAAAGAAGCCGTAATGAACTTAAAATGCGGATGCGATGAATATGATATGAATGTTTTGGTAACCGAAAAAGATGTTGAAAAAATTTACGAAAGGTTTGTCAAAAAATGCACTAAATGTAATCAACCGATAAAAATTTCTTTCAAATTTTAATGGGGGACCACTCTTGACATAATTTTCCGTCCATGCAAAAATATCCGAATAAATAATTTTTAATTTTTATGGAAAAACCGGAAACAAAAAGACTCTTTATTGCCGTAGATTTGCCCTCCGCTATTAAAAAAAGGGTAACACAATTCGTTAAATCCGCCCGCCTTGCAGACACTAAATATTTCAGGCCTGTCCCGCAAAAAAACTTGCATATAACGATACTGTTCCTCGGCAACATCGAATTAAATCAAGAAGCGGTTATAAAAAAGCTTTTATCGGAAATAGAAATTAAAAACTTCGATATATCGGTCGGCAATAACTTATTTTTTTCTTTAGGAAACAGTTCGGGAATAGTTTATTTAAAAATCAAAAAGGGGGCGCGCGAGTTAAAACTTATATATGAAAATTTATTAAAAGGCGTGCTTAATTCGGGAATTAATATTAAAATAGATAAAAGGCCGTTTATGCCGCATATCACCCTTGCAAGGATAAAGGACGGCTCTAACAATAAAAATAAAAACGATATTCTTAATTTGTTAAAACCGTTCAATCCGAATAATGCGCCGCTATCACCTGACGGATTGAAATTCCGTGAATTTAACTGTAAAAAAATTATACTTAAACAGAGCATTACCGAGGACGGTTCGCCGGTTTATAAAAATATTTACCACTCTCACCCTTTTATGCAAATTACGGGAGACAGGTAACAAACCCTTTTTGCCAGCCCCGCCTTTTCGGTAGCTTCCGCCACGGCATCGACATTTTTATATGCGTCAGGGGCTTCTTCCGCAACGCCCCTCATTGACCTGCTTCTTATAATTATGCCTTTTTCTTTTAGTTCGTCTATGACTTCCCTGCCTCTCCATAATTTTAAAGCCTGATTTCTGCTCATCGCCCTTCCGGCTCCGTGGCTTGCCGAAGAAAAAGACCTTTCTTCGCTTTCTTTTGTCCCTGCAAGAACATACGAACCCGTTCCCATACTTCCGCCGATAATGACCGGCTGACCGGTTTCTTTAAAAAGATCCGGCAGCGAGGGATGAAACGGGCCAAAAGCTCTCGTTGCCCCCTTTCTGTGAACATATAATAAGAGTTCTTTGCCGTTTACCGTGTGCTTTTCGGCTTTGCAGGTATTGTGCGATACATCGAAAAGGGTTTTAATATCAGCTTTCGGAAATATTTTTTCGAACGCGTCTCTCGTTAATTGCGCCAGCATCTGCCTGTTGCACAGCGCTACATTAATAGCGGCGTTCATTGCGCCCAAATACATCCCGCCTTCTACGGACTTAATCGGCGCGCAGGCCAGTTCCCTGTCGGGAAGATTTATCCCGTATTTTGCGGCGGCTTTTGCTAAAGTTATTAAATAATCGGTTCCAACCTGATGTCCGAGTCCTCTTGAGCCGCAGTGGATCGAAATAACTATCTGATTTTTTTTAAGACCGAAAACTTCTGCGGTATTTTCATCGAATATCTGTTTTACTGCCTGAACTTCCAGATAATGGTTGCCGGAGCCCAGCGTCCCCATCTCTGACTTTTGCCTTCTTTTTGCGGATATGGAAACCATAGAAGGGTCGGCGCCGCTAACCTTTCCGCTATCCTCTATGTATAAAATATCCTCTTTCGTTCCGTATCCTTTGGAGGTTGCATAGTGAGCGCCGTTAAGCATAATCTCGTCAAGCTCCGCCTCATTAAGCGTGATATTTCCTTCCGCGCCTACCCCCGCAGGAATATTTCTAAAAAGCAAATCCGATAATTCTTTCACATAAGGAGATATATCTTCTACTGTTAAATCGGTTTTAAGGCACCTGATCCCGCACGATATGTCAAAGCCCACACCCCCCGCAGAAATAATCCCGCCTTCTTCGGGGTCATATGCGGCAACCCCGCCGATAGGGAATCCGTATCCCCAGTGGGCATCCGGCATCGCAAAGGCATAGCCTTTAAGTCCCGGGAGCCGCGAAACATTGATTATCTGCTCCTTTACCTTTTCGTCCATTGCCGCAAGCAGCTCCTTATCGGCATAGAAACGCACCGGAAGGCTCGCGCCTTCCTTGCCGGCTCCCAACCCTCCGCCTTCTTCTTTTAACCGGACCGCCCAGCAGTTCGGTTCGATTTGAACGAAATTTTCTAAATTCATAATAGTAATCGTGAACTACCTAAACATCCACGACGCAGCTTGCAATCCATATTCCGTTTTCATTTATTACGGATAATTTCGTTAAAGTCGCCCCTTTTACCTCAGTTCCCCTTTCCAGACCGCTATACCATGATTCCCCGAAAGCTTCGCACATCCAGACATCTTTATCCCTTTCGACATGAAAACGGCTAAACACCATATTCGACAGATGAGATTCGTTCAGTAAATTATTAAGCCACGATATAAAAGCAAATTCGATGTCCGGCTCGGTAAAATTAAATTTTATCCGTTTAACCGGATTTACCTTCGAAATATCCGTGATTATCGCAAACATCGCAACCGCCGCGGCTTCGAACGATTTTTCAAGGGTTTCCCCCTTTCCTATAATGCCAATATCCGCTCCATGTTCGAAATAAGAATAATTTTGAATTTCATCCATTATGTATTATTTATAAAATTTGCCGACTTCTTACTGCTAAAATTCTAAAATTATTATATATTATAATATATTTTTATAAAAAAAATAAAAAAACCATATCTTTAAATTATCGGGTAAAATCTAAAATCATGGTCCGTAAAACCTTAAAAGAAAAATTTACCGATGAAGCCTATAATTATTTGATAAATTATGAAATTATATTCAATGATATTGAACTAAGGCGGCTAATTGAAAAATTTTACATATTTTATGAGGAACTTTTGGAATGGAATAAAAAAATAAATCTTACGACGATAACGGATGCGGACGAATTTATCAAAAGACATATTATAGACAGCGCCTTCCTATTAAAAATTTTACGAACGGGGGCGCGGGAAACGAACGGGGGGCAGGACGGAATCAAATCTATTATGGATATCGGCTCAGGCGCGGGATTGCCAGGAATTATTCTAAGTATATTAAGGCCTGAGTTAAATGTTATTTCGGTGGAATCTATATTTAAAAAGTGCAATTTTCAAAAGGCGGCGGCAAGAAAACTAAATCTTTTAAATTTTCGGTGTTTAAATGCAAACATATTCGCATATAAAGATTTTAGCAACATCTTTGCTATAACCACGCGAGCGGCTTTTAACGCGGACGAACTTATTAACTTAATAGAAAAATTGAACTTAAAAAATGGCGTCGATTTATATTTATTCTTATCGAAAACGGATGAGGTAAAAAAAATCGAAAACTTTAAATATAAATCCAAACGGGTTCGCTTGGATAGAATCTTATTTTATAAAACGGACTACGATGCGGGTAAAAATAGCGATTTTAAGCTTATCGCAAACTTTATCGCAATGCCGCAACCCGCATCCGTGCCAATTCAGGAATAAGCCGCGGGATTAAGCTCCGCTTTCCGCCAAGGTTTTATATTAAGTTAAGCAGGTATTAGAAAGGGCAGCCGGGTTAAAATTTCACCGGCTTTTTTATCTTTATTGCTCTCAACGCAAAATACTTTCCATTGCACCGATCCGCTTACGCTGTATTCAACCTGCAAACCTTCAGGTTTTCCGTGATAATAATTAAATTCGAGAAACGTCCTCTGGTTAACCCAATTTATAAACTGCTTTCCATGCAATTTACCCTCGCAATAATTTCGCTCATAATGTTTTTTGCCATTTCTATAAAATCCTTCTGTTTTTCCATGTAATTTCCCATTTATATTATAACGGGATATAGATTTTATTCTTGTTTTTTCCTTATCATAATAAGTAACGACTTTTTTTAATTTTTCAATATAATTATTATCTTCCATAATTTTAATATCTTTTTTAAATTTAGCGCAGTAATTTATTTTGCATATAATCATGTTCATATATTATAATATAAACTATTTGAAAAGGTAAATTATAATTCCGCGATTTAAGTACTTGACATGTTCGCCGTTTGTTCGCTATAATGCAATAAAAAATAAAAAATTACCCAAACCTGCAATGCTTAGCAAACAACAAAAGAATGTTTTGGACTTTATAGAAAAATATTTTCACGATAAAGGCTATTCCCCTTCCTATAAAGAGATAGGCGCCGCCCTCGGATTATCTTCTAAATCTACGATATTTAAACATATAAAATCGCTTAAAGAAAGAGGGGTCATAGATACCGTTCCGGGTAAAAAGAGGTCTGTTTATCCGGTTATACCGGTTATACCTGCTTTTAACAAAAATCAAATTCCGGCGGCGCCGGTTTCTTTGGTGAAAGATGCAAAGAGTTTTAACGCCGCGGATATAAAAAATGCCGGTCATAATATCGATTTGGACTCAATAAGCAATACGGCATCCATCCATTTATACGGATATATAGCCGCGGGTTATCCCATCGAAGCCGTACAAATCGACGAGTTTATCGAGGTACCGAATAGTTTGGCGGGCGGCGAATCTAAAAACATATTCGCGCTTAAGGTTAGAGGCGAGTCTATGATAGAAGATATGATTATGGACGGGGATATAATAATATTGAAAAAATGCAGCGAGGTTCCTAACGGCAAAATAATTGCGGCAATGATAGACGGTTACGAGGCTACTTTAAAAAGATATTACAGGCTCAAGGACGGCAGGGTTAAGCTCACGCCCTCCAATCCCAATTATAAGCCGATTATACTCGATTACGACAAAGTCAAGATAATAGGCAAACTTGTAGGATTGTTACGAAAATATTAAATTATAACAGTCAAAAATTATAAATTGTGCAAAACTAATGTATAAATGTATAATGCGGTCATAAAGTCTATAAGTTATTATAAAATATAGCGGAAATATTTAGGCCAGAACATTACAAATCCAAAATAATAGGGGGAAAATAGTTAGGTGATAAAAGATTTTAAAAATAATCGAATTTAAGACGATATTAAAATAAGTAAATATAATAAAAGACAAAAAAAATATGAATAATATAAATGTAATAAACGAAAAATATAATGTTAATATTGCTCGCTCTGCTGCGCGTAAAACCGTTCAAAATAAGGATAAAAAAGAAATAAAAATAAAAGACGCCTTTTTATATCTTGCCGACTGTATGAATGTATTTTGCAAGATAGCCGATAATAGCATAGATTTTATCGCTACGGATCCTCCTTATTTTTTAGACGGTATGGGCGATGAATGGTCGGATGTTGAATTAAGGAAAAGAGAATCAAAAGCCGGCGTTGTTCGCGGTCTCCCAAGAGGAATGAAATTCGATCCTTCACAAGGGAAACGACTCGAAATTTTTTTTTATAATGTTTCAAAAGAGGCAATTAGAGTATTAAAGCCGGGCGGCTTCATGGCTTCCTTCTCGTCAGGCCGGCTTTTTCATCGCATCGCCTCGGCATCGGAAAATGCAGGTTTTGAAATACGCGATATGTTAATATGGGAACATAACGGCGGGCAGGGAAAGGCATTTACCCAAGATCATTTCGTTAGAAAAATGAAAATTTCCAATGATGAAAAAGAAAATATTATTAAGAAATTACAAAATAGAAAAACGCCTCAATTAAGACCAAAATTTGAGAGTATCCTCTTAGCACAAAAACCAAAAGAAGGAACATTTGTCGAAAATTGGTTGAAATGGGGTACAGGTCTTATTCGCACGGACTTTGAAACTCAACAAACGACCATCCTTAACTACAGAAAACCAAATATGAGAAAAGAAATTGGACATATGACGATAAAACCTGTAGAGATAATGGAAAGATTAATTGAAATATTTAGCGTTCAAGGACAAGTAGTCCTTGATCCGTTTATGGGAAGCGGAACGACAGGCGTTGCGGCATTAAGAAAAATGAGAAAATTTATAGGTTTTGAAATTGAAAAAGAATATTTTAAAATTGCAAAGAAACGGCTTGAACGGTTTAACGCGCAGCGAAGCGAGCAATTGTTATGAAAAAATTGGATAAACATGGCGAATATACATCTATGCCGCTTAGCGAAATAGAGAAATGGTATAAACAACTTAACAAAGAATATAGTTTAAACCTTTCTAAATACGGGGTTAAATTACCTAAAAGAAACAGTATAAAAGCTCTATGGCTTATTTTCTTACGAAAAAATAAAGGTACACTAGTTCATAAAGACACTATTTCTTCTTTCGTTGCAAGTATAAAGCCTAACGCAGGCAAAGATCAACAGGTTAGACATTTAGCAAGCGATGGATGGTATATTCTTAACAAAGGAGATAAAATTCCTGACAAAAAAAGCACGGTGCCAAGCGGCTATCATGTTCTTATTACTACCGAAAGTCCAAAGCCTACATTTCTTTTTAACTCATTAAAACGAGCCGGAAGGATCGCCGCAAAAAATTTTAATGAGTTAAAAGCCGTATACGGATTTCGTTGTGCCTCATGCGGATCTAAAGAAGGGGAACCGCATTTTCTTGAGCCTGATAAAAAAACGCAATTGCAGCAAGGACATATGAATCCAAGTAAACCAATTACGCTTGATAACCTAATCCCTCAATGCCAAATTTGCAATCAAGCATACCAAGATGATTTTGTTTTTGACATAAAAGGAAGAGTTGTTGCCGTTGCTTCCGTAAAACCTGTTTTAAAAGCCGAAAAAGAAATACAAGATGAAATATTCAAAGAATTACAAGAATTACAAGAAAGAAATGTTCCTTGAATGAAGCAACCCTATGATATTTTTAAAATTGTAAAATTAAAAAAATAAAATATAGCCGCAAGTTTATGTTACTGCTGCGGTAAAGATGTGTCAGGTAAGTTTAATAATTTAACTTTTAATTATGGAGGCGTTCAACCAAAAATCTATAAAAATTTACAGATTTTTAGATTTGGAGCGACGGTCGTTAATTATGATAATAGTTACTGGCGGGGCAGGTTTTATAGGGTCTAATATTGTAGAAGCTCTTAACAAAAAGGGTGAAACAAATATTTTAGTTGTCGATAATCTTACCGACGGCCGAAAAATGCGCAATCTTGCAGACCTCGATATTTTGGACTACATGGACAAGGATGATTTTTTGACGAACATCAAATCAGGATATGACTTTGGAACCGTTAAGGCTATTTTTCATGAAGGCGCATGCTCTTCCACAACCGAATGGGACGGAAAGTTTATAATGAGAAACAACTTTGAATACTCAAAAGAGTTATTAAAATGGTGTCAGGGAACGGGGACGCAATATATATATGCATCATCCGCTTCCGTTTACGGCGGCGGCCAAAATGGATTTAAGGAGGATAGGCTTTGTGAACACCCTATTAATATGTATGCCTACTCTAAGTTTCAATTTGACCAATATGTGAGAAGTATTATAAAAAAGACAAAATATCAGATAGCAGGCTTCAGATATTTTAATGTCTATGGGCCGAGGGAAACTCATAAAGGAACTATGTCGAGCGTTGCGTTTCACTTTAATAACCAGATACTTGCAAATAGCAAGGCGAAACTCTTCGAGGGGACCGGCGGTTATGGAAACGGCGAGCAAAGGCGTGATTTTATTTATGTCGAAGACTGCGCAGATGTTAATTTATGGTTTTTAGACCATCCGGGTAAATCAGGAATATTTAATCTCGGAACGGGAAAAGCAAGGTCATTTAACGATGTCGCAAACGCCGTAATAAAATGGCATGGCTCAGGAAAGATTGAATATATACCCTTCCCCGACCACCTTAAAGGCGCATATCAGAGCTTTACCGAAGCGGATATTGCCGCTTTACGCGGCATAGGATACGGAAAACCTTTTCTATCAATCGAGGAAGGGGTTAAGAAATATTTGGACTGGCTGAATAACGGCGATAAAAGCCGTTTATCACACTGAAAAACAATATTAAAATCTATTATGTTTCACATGAAACATAATAGATTTTTGTTAATAGGGGGGATTGATTATGATAGCAAGTATGTTTGGATTTGGAATGCTCTTTATGTTTCTATTCTGGATTGCTTCGATAGTGTTATGGATTAGCGCGCTTATCGATATTCTTAAAAGCGATTTCAGGGGCGGATCCGATAAGATTGTATGGCTTTTAGTCGTGGTTTTTTTACCGCTTTTAGGGGCAATACTGTATTTCACGATCGGAAAAAACCAAAAGGTTAATAAGCCGGCAGGGGACAGTAATCAAAATAATCCTCGATAGTCGGCGGCAAAAAGCTATTTTTTTATCATACCCTTTAAAACATCTAAATCGATTTTATGTTCCCTGTCGCTTCCGGGTGTTTCGATGATTAACGGTATGTCTTCGAGTCTTTTATCGTTTACGATAAATCCGAATGCATCCTGACCGATACATCCCTTCCCTATCGAAGCATGCCTATCTACTTTGGAACCGAGAGGCTTTAGGGAATCGTTAAGATGCACGACCTTTAACTTATTAAAGCCGATAATATCTTCAAAATCTTTCATAAATTTATTATATTCGGACAAAGTTCTTATATCACAGCCTGCCGCAAAGATGTGGCATGTATCGATGCAAACACCTAATCTTTCGCTATTTCCAGCCAGTCCAATAATCCCCGCGATATGTTCCAGCCTGTATCCTATCTGGTTACCCTGCCCTGCCGTAGTTTCAAGAACTAAAATAACATCTTTAAATTCCGCCGTTTGCTTTATAATTCCGCTCAAATTTAATGCAATTTGTTTTATTGTTTCCTCTTCGGATAAATATTTATTTGAACCGGGATGAAATACCAAATATTTTATGCCAAGCAGACTGCATCTTTTAATTTCATTTATAATACCGAAGGTAGATTTTTCTTTTATTGTTTCATCCGTGCTTCCGAGATTAACTAAATATGAAAGGTGGGCCGCAACTGTTAAACTTTCGCCAACTGCGCATTTTTTAAAAGAAGAGATTTCGTTAGAATCAAGCTCCTTCGCCGACCATTGCAACTGGTTTTTTGTAAATATCTGAACGGCATTGGACCCCGTAATTTTTGCATGCGCACAGACATTTTTTAGTCCCCCTGCAATAGAAACATGTGCACCTAATAATATTTTCATGGTATAATTAATTATAATTTAATTTTTTGCCGCGTTGCAATATTTATCAAAATATTTTATTATCTCCTGATTTTTTATATAATATTTTAAAAGCTGAGGTGCTTATGAAAGGAAACGAAGAAATTCTTAAAAGGCTTAATCTAAGATTAGCCGAGGAATTAACCGCTATCAATCAATACATGGTTCACTCCGAAATGTGCGATAACTGGGGTTATGGCGAGCTTCATAAAGAAATCGAAAAGCGGGCGATAGACGAAATGAAACATGCCGAAAAATTAATCGGCAGGATATTATTTCTTGAAGGCATACCTACAGTTTCAAATTACAACAAAATGTATATAGGTTCAACGGTCGAATTAATGCATAAAAACGACAGAAATGCCGAAGAGAATGCCATTAAAGCATACAACGAAGATATAAAGTTTGCCGCCGAGATTAAAGACAACGGAACAAAGGATTTAATCCAATCCATACTTGACGAGGAAGAGGCGCATATCGACAAACTTGAAGAATATCTGGATCAAATTGGGCAAATGGGACTTCAAATTTATCTTTCTACATATAGAAAGTAAAAATAGGGAGAATTGATAAGAAAAATACAACCTTTGCAGCCTTTGACGGAATAAGCCGGTAAGATTATGGATACAATAGAAAAATTAAGAATCCTTTCGAAAGATTCCCGCTACGATATGGCATGCGCCTGCGGTTCGAACAATGATGACCGCAGAAAAAGGGGGCTGGACGGAAAATGGCTCTATCCCGTTACCCTTCCAAACGGCGGATATTCCATACTCTTAAAAACGCTCCTTTCTAATTCCTGCTCGAATGACTGCAAATACTGCCCTATCCGTTCCGATGCCGATGTACTTAGATGCACCCTTAAACCCGAGGAAGCCGCAAACCTGTTTATGGATTATGTTAAAAATAAAAAGGTTTTCGGTCTTTTTTTAAGTTCGGGAATAATCAATAATCCGGATTATACAATGGACAGAATTAATGCCGTTTCCCGTTTGCTCAGGTATAAACACCGTTATAAAGGGTACATACATTTGAAAATCATTCCCGGTGCATCGGATGCGGCTATCGAGGATTCTATCGCCCTTGCAAGCGCCGTATCGTTGAATATCGAAACGCCGGGCAAAGAAAGATTCGATTTGCTTTCGAGCAAAAAGAATTATATAAACGATATAATCCGTCCGATAAAACTTATCAGCAGATTAACATCTAAAGGCAGCCGGTTTTCAAGGGTAAAATCCACGACGCAGTTTATCGTGGGTGCTTCAAATGAAACGGATTCCGAAATCATAAAATATGTGTTCGGCCTATATAAAAAACTTAATTTCCAGAGAGTTTATTTTTCCGCATACCAGAAAGGCCTCGGTCATCATACCATACCCGGAGAACAAAAACAGGACTCCTCCCCCGAACAAACCTTTATGCGCGAACACCGTCTTTATCAGGTCGATTATCTTATAAGAAAATACGGATTCTCCGGCAGCGACATTATCCTTGATAAATCCGGCAATTTAGAACTGGATAAAGACCCTAAAGAGATGTGGGCTGACCGTCATCCTGAGTTTTACCCCGTAAGGATTAATAAGGCGGATAAAGGATCGCTGCTCAGGGTTCCGGGGCTTGGACCATCCACGGCGGACATGATACTTAAAACGCGGCTTCACGAAAAGATAACGCGGCTTGAGGACCTGGGCATAAAAGGCAAGAGGCTCGAGAATGTAAAAAAGTATGCGATTATAGAATAAAAAATAAAATAAACGGCGGGTGTCATTCCTGCGTAAGTAGATATAAACGCATGCCGTTTATACAGAATTTATAATATGTTGAAACAACTTTAATAGTTTCTAACGGTGATTTAAGGAAGTATATATTCCGTTTTTAACTGGACGGCGTTTCCGGAAATTACTGAACGCCAATTCCTGAAACTAATTTTACCGCAGGTTAATCTTTATTTATAGCAAACCCACCTCTGACCATTCGCTGTTAAAATTCCCTTGACATAAATTTTATAAATTGTATAATTATACATACTAACCGTTTAGTATATAATTTAGGCATGTAAGTTTGAACTGCTTATAAATGAACTGTTATTGTTATTAAATATTAACTAATCTTTAAACAGGAGACAATCAATTATGGAACTGTTTGAAGCCCTGCTTACGCGTACGTCTAAAAGAGATTTTGAAGATAAGCCCGTGCCGAAAGAAACAATCGATAAAATTTTATCCGCCTCTTTAAGGGCGCCTTCATGGGCAAATTCACAGCCGTGGGAAATAGCCGTTTCAACGGGTAAAACAAGCGAATTTATTAAGAAAAGCGTTTATAAACTCGCATCGGAGGATGACCCCGGAAATCCCGATTTTCCGTTTCCGCTGTCCCCTGCATTGTGGCTGGACAAACAAAACGCCAATATGTTTGAAACCGGAAAATTAATATATGAATCTATGGGTATTTTACGGGACGATGCCGCAAAGAGAAAAGATTTTGCTTTATATAATCAAGATTTTTTTGGTTCTCAAACGGCAATATATATTTATATGGATGAAAAATTGGGAATCTGGTCTGCCCTCGACTCGGGGATGCTCATTCAAAATATTCTCTTAGGCACGCATGCCGCGGGTCTCGGCGCCTGCCCGCAGGCTTATATAGTTAGATATCCCGATGTATTAAGGGAAGCATTTAAACTGCCGGGAAGCAAAAAATTC
This sequence comes from Candidatus Acidulodesulfobacterium ferriphilum, assembly GCA_004195035.1. NCBI lineage: Bacteria > Candidatus Acidulodesulfobacteriota > Candidatus Acidulidesulfobacterales > Candidatus Acidulidesulfobacteraceae > Candidatus Acidulidesulfobacterium > Candidatus Acidulidesulfobacterium ferriphilum. The sequence goes on from SGBD01000001.1 coordinate 673,080, forward strand.
CTTCTGGGCATCTCTATCGGTTTTTATAAAAAAGACAGCGCCGCCAATAACATAAAAACATCCAGAGTTGAATTGAAAGATGCGGTTAAATATTACGATTGATGAATTTTTCTTAAAATTAAAATATTTTTTAATAATGAATAATGGGGGTGTATTATGGATAATAACCGTAAAATCGATATTACGGGCATGTGTTGCTCCGTTCCGATAATAAAGATATCCAGAGAGCTTAAGGATATGCAAAGCGGGGATATTTTGTTAGCCCTTTCGGATAAAGTTTCTATGGAAAACGATATTCCAGCTTTTTGCAGGCAGTCCGGAAATGAGCTTCTCGGCTTGGAAACCTCCGAGCAAGACCAAAAATTGCCTGAAGGCACGATTGCATTTTACATTAAAAAGGGATAACTTATTAGAGGAATGAAAAAAAATGAGGTTAAAAGAAAAGAGATAATAGACGCATCCTTTGAGCTTATGCTTACGAAAGGTTACGAAGGCACGTCCATTCAGGATATTACCGATAAGATAAACGCCACTAAGGGCTTAATCTATCACTATTTCGATTCTAAAAAAGATGTTGCCGCCGCAGTCATAGAAGAAGCGATAAAACCCGCCTATAACGAATTCTGGGGACATACTTGGAACGAGCTGTACGGCGGCGGTGAAAATCCTTTAGAAAACATCATTGCCGTCATTGATAAACTTTATGAAAAAAAAGCAGGGGAATTTTCAAAGACCGGCTGCCCCCTCGGAAACCTGATACTCGAATTATCTGCGAAAGATATATATCTTTCACGTCTGACCAATGAAATTCTTATTGTATGGCATACCCATATAGAGAAGGCATTGCTTAAGGCAAAGGAAAAAGGGATTATCGGCAAAGACGCCGATATAATTAATATCGGTAATTTTATAATAGCAGGAGTCGAAGGCTGCGTTATGCTTTCCAAATCTAAACAAAACAAAGAAGTGTTAAAGGGGTGCTTCGATACCTTAAAAAACTATATAAGGTCGTTGCAATTATAATAAAAATAACAAAAATAATAAATCAGTCAGCGAACATTATACGGGGATAGTTATGGATAAGGAAGATATCCAGTATCTAATAAAACTTTATCTTTATCCGAACTGTTTCAAAAAATAAGTCGGATTGCGGATATTAAAAATTTGTAAAAATTTAAAAGGGGGAAAATTATGAAAAATATTGACGGAATACCGGTATATGAGACCCTGCGGGAAATAGTAGATCCGTCCCGCAGCTGCCTTGTCATCTGGGATGTGCAGAATGCGACCGCCGAACGCGTATTCAATAAAGATGAATTTATAAAAAATCTTAAAAACTTCACTGGCAGATTAAGGGGCAAAATGCCTTTTATCTACAGTAAAATTGCCACAGACCTTCCCAAAGGCTTTGCATCTTCTTGGTCTTATTACTGGAGGATGAAAATGTTTAACGTAAGCAATCCCGACGATATGTTCAAGACTGCGTTTTCTTCCGGAGCAATGGAAATATGCAGGGATGTAAAACCGTTCGAAGGCGATATAGTAATAGATAAATATACCGCAAGCCTATTTGTCGGGACGTATTTCGAGCATTTATTGAGGAATAGGGGGATAACAACGGTAATATTTACGGGGATAGCGACTGAAATCGGCATAGAATCTTCCGCAAGAGATGCGTCGAACAAGGGTTTTTATCCCGTCATTGTTTCCGATTGCGTTTCGTCAATGGGCAAAGAAAACCATGAGAGGTCACTTAAGAATATGGAAAGCATGTTTTTTATCTGTGAAAATTCGCATGATATTGTGGAAGCCGCCCTTAATTAAGGTGCGGAACAATATTAACTTTTAAATTTATGGGGGTTTTATGCAATATGCAAGGCTTGGCAAAACGGGACTTAAGGTTTCAAGGCTCTGCCTTGGAGCTATGACATTCGGGTTCAAATTTAGAAACATCGGCGCGGTCGGACAGGATGACGCAAATATTATGGTTAAAAAGGCCTATGAATCCGGTATAAATTTTTTTGACACGGCGGATATGTATTCATTCGGGCAATCGGAAGAAATCCTTGGAAACGCATTAAAAGAGCTTAACGCGCCGAGAGAAAAATTCGTCATCGCCACAAAGGTTCGTTCGCCTTTAAGCGAAGAAGCTATGAAAGGAACAGGTGATATAAACAATGCCGGACTTTCAAGAAAACACATAATGGAAGCCTGCAATAACAGCTTAAAAAGATTAAAGACGGACTATATCGACCTTTATCAGGTGCACGGCTGGGACTCGTCCTGCGAAATGGAAGAAACGCTGGAGGTGCTAAACGACTTGGTAAGGCAGGGAAAAGTATTGTATCCGGGCGTTTCAAACTGGAGCGCAAGGCACATAATGAAAGCCCTATATTTAGCCAAAGCCAAAAATTTCAGCCGTTTTGTTTCTCTTCAGGCATATTATTCTTTGGCGGGAAGAGACTTGGAACACGAACTTCTTCCTTTGTGCAACGAGGAAGGACTCGGCGTTCTTCCGTGGTCTCCGTTATCGGGAGGCTTTTTGACCGGCAAATATACCCGCCAAAACCCGAAACCGGCCGGAGCGAGGAGAAGCGAGTTTAGTTTTCCGCCCATAGACGAGAGGAGTTATGACGCAATAGATGTATTGTCCGAAATAGCTAAACATAAAAGTATCTCGATTCCTCAGGCGTCGCTTGCATGGCTTTTGGCTCAAAAAGGCGTTACATCGGTTATTATAGGCGCAAACAAAATGTCCCAGCTTGAGGATAACCTTAAATCCACGGAGATAAGCCTGACGGATGAGGAAATTAAAAAACTTTCAGATGCAACGAAGCCCAAAAAATTATATCCGCAATGGATGATTGAATGGCAGAATGAAAGAAGATCGCTGAATCCCGATGAATTAAATATGAGTTAAATAAAAATATTTAAATTTTTAATCGATATTAATGGAAACGCATAATTTTTCGATAAAAACCGGCAAAAGAACCGAACTAATCGATATTACAGGAGCAATCGAAGGTTTTGTTTTAAAATCTTCAAATGCCGCAGGATTATGCCTGATTTATTCTCCCCACACGACTACGGGCATTATTATTAATGAGGCATACGACCCCGATGTTGCTTTCGATATAAATTATTTTTTAGATAATTTAGTGCCGAAAAATCTTCCTTACCGCCATAGCGAAGGAAATTCGGATGCCCATATAAAATCGTCGATAATAGGAAATTCAAGGATTATACCCTATTCTGACAATAAACTGAATCTCGGAAGATGGGAAGGGATTTTTTTCTGCGAATTTGACGGGCCAAGACAAAGAAATATAAATTTAACTTTCGTTTAGAAAATTTGCATTAAAAAAACATCGCCGCTTAATTAAATGGATAAAATAATAAAATAAAATAATAAAACGGGGGTGCGGATAATGATTAACACTCTGTATTCCATTGCAATATCAACCGTTTATGTTATCCACCTGCTATACGCGCTTGTAATCGTCATCGGCTTTATATTAATAATAATCGGCTTTTTTGCGGGTTGGCGCTGGATTAGAAATTTTACCTTCAGGTTAATTCATCTCTCGATGATAGGAATTGTTGCGGTAGAAGCCATGTTTAATGTCGAATGCCCTCTAACATGGCTTGAATATAAGCTGATGTCCTTAGACCACATAAAGCATGGCTCCATGCCGTTTATCGCGGGCATGGCGGACAAGGTTTTATATTACAATTTTCCAATCTGGTTATTTAATGCAATATATATAATATTTGGGCTGATCGTTGTTATTGCATGGTTTATAATGCCGCCTGTTCTTTCGAGAAATAATTAGAATTTCTACCTACAATTTTAGGTTTTAGGAATATGATTTATGAAATTTTCAAAACTTTGGCACCGAAAATCTTTTTATTTTTTATCTCGTTTAAAGCAATATTTGCTTCCTCTAAGTTAAAAATCCGAATTTCCGGTTTAATATCATGATTAGACGCAATCTTTAAAACCTCTTTGATGTCGTCAAAAGTTACATTTGCAACCGATTTTATCTCCTTTTCCATCCATAAATCTCTTGAATAATCTATATTTATAAGATAATCTTTATCGAAATCTTCCTTTCTTATGTTATTTATAACGAGCCGCCCGTTCGGCTTTAAATTTTTTAAAATCTCCACAACGGGCTTCCATACCGGCGTGGTATCGATAATCGCGTTTAGCTTTTCGGGCGGCGTTTCCTGAATATCGCCACTCCAGTACGCGCCAAGCTCCGCGGCGAGTTTTCTTTCGCTTCCCGATCTTGCAAAAACGAACAGCTTTAAATCGGGATAAATTGCTTTTGCTATCTTCAAAACCAAATGATTCGAAGCCCCGAATCCGAGAAAACCTAAATTCGTTTTATCTTTAATATTTGTTAATTTTAAAGCCCTGTATCCGACTGCGCCTGCGCATAACAAAGGCGAAGCCTCTTCATCGGTGAAATTTTCAGGAATCAAAGCTGCATAATCCTCACTTATTTTCGTGTATTCGGCATAACCGCCGTTCACATCTTTTCCGGTAGCGGCAAAATCGGGACACAAGTTTTCAAAACCGCTCTTGCAGTATTCGCACCTTCCGCAGGCGGAATTAATCCAGCCGATTCCTACCCTGTCGTTTTTCTTCAGCTTTTTTACCTCGCTTCCTATTTCAATTACCCTTCCGACAATTTGATGACCGGGAATAACAGGCAACTTAATCGGTTTAATCCTGCCTTCGATTTCATCTAATTCGGTATGGCATACGGCGCAGGCATTTACCTTAACTAACACCTCGTTTTTGTTAATTTCCGGCGTTTTGGCGTTTGTATAATCTAAAGGATTTTGATTTATTTTAAAATCGGATATTTTAGTTAATACCATAGATTTCATAGCATAAAGACCTCCTTATTGCGGGTTGTTCGTTTGCTTGTTTTAGGTGTCGTACACTTTTTCATTTTTTTTAGCTTCCCTTTAACAACATTCCTTGGACAACGAGCTGTCGCAGTCGCACGAAGGCGCGCCGCCGCTTATCATCCCGTTTATTATGCCCGATGCGCATCCTACTCCGGAATTTACGGAAATTGCCCCATATTTGCAGTTAAGGGCGCAGGCGCCGCATTCCATACATAAGTCCTTATCGGCAACGCCGACTTTTTTATTTTTTAGTCGAAATACTCCATGGGGACATACGTCGATGCATACAAAACAGTTAGTGCATTTTTCGGCAAAAAATTTAAGGCTCGATACATTCTTAAGATATTTCATATAACCGCCAATTTATGAAGTTTATAAATTATCAACAAAACAATAGATATAACAGTAGATATTAAATAAACCGGCAGGGCTGTTTTCAATTCCTTTTTTACTCCGGACATATTTGTAAATGTCGTAGAACCCGTAAATTGCAATGCTAAATACGAGCTTGCCATAGGAAAGAAAAGAATTGCCGAGATAAAAATTAGAATATTTTTTAGCTCTGGTGAATTAAACAGGAAAATTACAGGGGCGGTTAATAACATTCCGGTTATCCAGCCTTTTAAGGCAAATGAACGAAAAGGTATAAAAGGAAGGGCGGCGGGAGTTATAAACGAACCTGCTATAATACTAACAAGTCCAAGCAACAGAAAAGGCTCTCCGTAAACCCATGCGCTTTTAAATAAAATGCCCGTCGGCTGAATACCGAAAAATAAAAGTATAATAGCTGCAAAAATAATAAATTTATTCATTGCCGGAATAATTTCTCTCGGCGTAAGAATAAGCCTGTCTAAAATAGAAAATTTAATTTTTCTCATTTCCGGAGTTTTTCTTCTGCCGGAATTTAAATAAGCTTTAATGTCTTCTGCATACACGGGACCGAAATAAACTTTAAACCCCGTCCGTTTAAAAACGGAATCGGCATTAACGCCGACCGCTCCAAGCTGGGGAAGTATTATCCGCCTGTGATTTAAAAAATTTCCGAGTTTAACCCCGCCTATCCGCTTTACAAGCTCTTCGGTGCCGAATGTCCCTTTTCCTGCGGCGCACCAGACATTTATTCCTTTTGTATCTAATACTAATATCCACGCACTCAAGCCGCTTAATGCTTTTCTAAGAATATCGAAGCTTAATTTATAATTTGCGCTTGCAAATACCTCGGAATTCGCATCCGGTTCGCCGACAGCATACAGCCCCGGTTTAATCCTATATTTCATCCTGAACGAATTACTTATCCTGCATTTTATGGAGCCTGAATAATCCGGGCGCGACCACTCCGAAGAAACCCTGTTAACCTTTTCAAACTGGTCCGGCTTTTTACAAAACTCTAAAATATTTATGTTTTCATTAATCATTATTTACAAATTTTTCATTTTAAATTTTATATTTTATGTTTCACGTGAAACATAAAATATTTTAAATAATAGTTTTTAGAAAATCTTTTACTCTAATTTCAATTTCATCCCTGATTTTTCTAAAAAAATCAAGTTTTTCTTCTTCGCTTCCCTCGACATTCGCAGGATCCAATAAATCCCAGTGAAGATTTTTAGTTTTTGCCCCTACATACGGACAGTTATCTTTAGCATCTCCGCACAAAGTAATTATATAATCGGCATTTGTTAAATCTATATCGTCCAAAGATTTTGATTTATATTCGGTTAAGTCGATGCCTTTTTCAGCCATAACCTTTACAGTTAATGGATTTACCGGCTTGGGGGATACCCCTGCGCTCAAAATTATCAAATTTTTATCTTTGTAAATCTTTTCCTTTAAATCTCTGGTAAATCCTTCTGCCATTTGACTTCTTGCAGAGTTTCCCGCGCATAAAAATATGATTTTCATTGCCCCCCCATTTAAAATTTCACCAGCATTCCCAAATAAAGACCCAAAAGCGTAACAAATAATACGGGGATTGTTAAAATTATTCCTATTTTAAAGTAATAACCCCAGCTTATTTTAATTCCTTTTCTTTCCAATACATTAAGCCATAATAAAGTCGCCAGCGAACCGATCGGCGTAATTTTAGGTCCCAAATCGCATCCTATAACATTAGCATATACGGCAGGTTTCAGCATTATGCTTTTAAGATTTGCCGAATGAATCGCAAGGGAATTTATCATTACCGTCGGCATATTATTCATAATCGAAGACACAAAAGCAGCCAAATACCCTGTATAAATCGTTAAAACAAAACCGCCGAAACGGGAAAAATAAGAAATAGACCTGCCGAGCAGCTCGGTTAAGCCTACATTCTTTAAACCAAAAACAACAAGATACATTCCGATTGAAAATATCACTATGCTCCACGGGGCGTTTTTAAACACACTTTTTAAATTAACGGCCGGGCTCTTAAAACCCATAAAAGAAAATATAATTGCAAACATTATTGCAAAAAGCGAAACGGGAAGGTTAAGAAACTCGCTTGCAAAATAACCGCCTAAAAGCAAAACCAGAATTAAAAAAGAATATTTAAAAAGTTTTTCGTCTTTTATGGCATCTTTAGGTATTTTTAATGAACCGACATCATAACGGGCGGGAATATCTTTCCTGAAAAAAAGATAAAGCGCGCAAGCCGAAATTACAATAGAGAAGATATCGGGTGTAAACATATTTATAAAATATGTAAAAAAACCTATATTGAAATAATCCGTTGATACAATATTTACAAGGTTTGAAGTTTTTAACGGAAGCGATGCCGTATCGGCAATAAATCCTCCCGCTATAATAAACGGAAGCATATTTTTCCTGTTAAATTTAAGCGCCTTCATCTTTTCATATACTATAGGCGTGATAATAAGCGCGGCTCCGTCATTAGCAAATAAAGCGGCAACTAATGCTCCAAGAAGTATAACGTATATAAATAATTTTCTGCCGCTTCCCCCCGCAAATCTTGCAATATGCAGTGCCGCCCATTCAAAAAAACCGACTTCGTCAAGTATTAAAGATATAATTATCGTGGCCACGAAAGTAAATGTCGCATCCCATACAATATCAATAACTTTGAAAATATCGATATATTGTATTATGCCGAAAATAAAGGCTAAAACCGCGCCTATTACGGCGCTGTAACCTATTCCTATATTGTAGGGCTTTTTTATAACAAGAAAAAGCGTGAATAGAAAAATGGCTATGGCAAAAATAATTTTATATTCATGAGATAATAGTAAATCCATAGTATATATGCACCTTTATTGTAAAGATTAAAATAAATATTACGGAAATATATTTAGTTAAAATACGCTGGAATAAAGCGCGTCCAAAGTTTTTTGATTATTAATCCCGCCTGAATATTGCGGTATCGTAAAAAGAGGAATGCCAAATTTTTGCTTTATAGATTCAAGATAAGTCTCCTGCATTTTCTTCCTGCCGTTAAAAAAACTGTCGTTAAAATTACCGCCGAGAATATAATTTACAATCAGAAAGGAGGTATTAATCCCTGCCGCTTTTAAATCGTCGTATGCCCTTTTGGCTTCCTCAATCGGACTGTATTCGGGATAAAGGCAGAGCGAAAATATGGTTTTATTTGTATTTTTAAGTATTTTAACAAATTCTTCAAGCCTTGCATCTTTCTTGTCCATTTTTGCGTATTCCAAACTGATATATAAAAGCCTTAAGGCATGACCGGTGGGCGCGGCATCGAAAATTATAACATCGTAATCTTTATACCCAAAAAAGTAACTGCTGAATTTTTTAAAAACGGCAACCTCTTCGGTGCAGGGGGAGTTTAACTCCTCTTCCAAAACCTTAAGCGATTGTTCATTATTTGAATAAGATTTAAAATATTCGACGGTATTTTTCTTATATTCATCCAGAGCCGAATCGGGGGAAATTCCGGCAAAATAGAGATTATCGTCATCCTCCGACTTTACGGGAATCCCGCCGATAATTTCTAATCCGGTTATTTTTGCGATATGCCCTGAATAATCGGCGGAAACCACTAATGTTTTCATTCCTTTGTCCGCAAAATATTTCCCGAACAAAAGCGAAGACACGGTTTTACCTGTCCCCCCTTTACCCGTGAAAAACAGGTAAAACGGCGCCTTTTGAGGCGTTATATTTTGAACAAGTTCATTGTTTTTTTGTTTAATGTCGATTTCGTCCGTAAAAGCAATTTTATCTTCATCGGAATTTTCAATCAAATTTAAAAAAAAGACGGTCAGCGACCTTAATCCCTTTACCTCATTCTTTTTTAAATTTATTTTTAAGGTTTTAAAGCCCATTGAATCTATTTGTTTTAAAATTTTCCTCTGGTCTGCAATAATATCTTTAAATTCCGCCTTGCGATATAATTCATCCGGTAAAATAGCATTTACAATGATTTCAATATTTGTTATGCCGAACTTTTTTACTTCTTCGGTTGAATTTTTAATTTCGAGCAAATCGAGTTCTTTTGGATGCATTACAAATACGAAAGTTGTAAGTTCCGGGTCTTTTAATCCGTTCAGGGCAGTTTTATATTGATTATAATATCCGTCAATATTTACTACAGGACCCATACAGGTCTGTCCCGCGCCTTTTTTAACTTCATCGATATATGCCGTCCATTCCATAGGCAGTTCAAGGAGTCTTAAAGTGTGGGCGGAAGGAGCCGTGTCAAATATAATAATGTCGTAATCTTTCTTAAGAAAAAGCCCGGTAAAACTGTTAAAAAAAGCTATCTCGGAGGTGCATGGGGATTTAAATTCTTCTTCGATAGAATTTAGAACCTCTTCAGGCAAGAACTCTGCGCTGTCCCCTAGAACCTTTTGTTTATACTTTAAGACCTCCGCATCCGAATCCATTTCTACCGCGTAAAGATTTTCAAATCCTTCAATCTTTTTTTCGGTACTTCCTATTTTTTGTTCAAAAACATCGCTCAGGTTAGAAGCCGGGTCGGTCGAAACAATCAATGTTTTTTTCCCTTCAAGCGCGAACCTCACGGCAAATGCCGATGATATGGTCGTCTTGCCGACGCCTCCCTTGCCGTGAAAAAAATAATAATGCATGTTTTATTTCTCCGGTTTATCTTAAGATTAAGTTAAATTTACGAAGATAACGAAGAAATATAACTATAAACCTCTTTTTCTTCGGGGTATCTCCCGTATGTTATAACCTTTCCGTTTAAGATGCAAACCGGCAGGGCGGCTTTGCCTTCATTTTTAATTAAGAGCTGAACCGAAGGATTTTCAAGGAATTTCTTTGGTTCCTGCGATATTGTCTGTCTTTTGATTTCAATATATTCGCCGAAATCCGCTTTCAATTTGTCGATTAAATTCCTTGCTTTTATAAGTTTTTCATCTGGATTTGGACCGCAAACGCCGGTGGAACAACAAAGCGCCGGGTCAAAAATCTCAAAAACAATCTTATTCATATAGCCTCCTGCCTCCTTTTAAAAAATTTAATAAATCAGGTTTAAACAGCGCATATTTTGTCATCGCAATCATTGCTTTTAGCTTCTTTTAAATTTTTAATTCCAAATGAATTATCATAAAGGTTTTCGATTTCTTTAAATGCTTCCCCGTTAAGAGAATAATAAACCCACTTCCCTGCTTTCCTTCCGTTAATTAACCCCGCCTTTTTTAATGCAGATAAATGATGCGAAACTAATGTCTGTTCCATACCAAGTTCGTTATAAATAACGCATACGCATTTTTCTCCGTTTTTTAATTCGGAAACGATTTTGAATTTGCTTTCGTCGCCAAGCAGTTTGAAAAAATTTTTGAGTACCAACTCATCCTTTGTCATAAATTTACACTATATTAAAAATTAAAGAATAATGAAAAATCTAAATATATGAATTATAATTCATATATTTATGATATAACTTTTTATTTTATATTGTCAATAAATAATTTTATATTTTATATTTTATATTTTATGTTCAGCTTATTTTTAATTTACGCGTTAAAGAGGGTTTTTGATTTCATTTAATTTTTTTATAGTTTCCTTTAAAAAAGCGGGGAGATCGGACGGCTGCCTCGATGTTACAAGGTTGCCGTCAACCACGACATCTTTATCGATATATAAAGCGCCTGCTTCTTTAAGCTCGGGGGCAACAGTCTTGTAGGATGTCGCTTGTCTGCCTTTTAAAAGTCCTGCCGTAATTAAGGTCTGCGGTCCGTGGCATATTGCGGCAACAGGTTTTTCCTTTTCAAAAAAAGATTTGGCGATTCTAACGGCGTCTTTATCCTTTCTGACGGTTTCGGGAGCTTTCCCTCCGGGAAGTATAAGCATATCGTAATCGTCGGGGTTTATTTCGCCAAGAGCTTTGTTCGCCTCTACCTCGTATCCGTGCTTGCCTTTTATCCTGCCCTTTTTCACCCCCGCAATATCGATTTGGACGCCTTCCTCCTTTAAACGGTAATACGGAACCAAAAGTTCGGTATCTTCAAAATCGTCCGCGCTAATGATTAACGCTTTTAATAATTTTGCCACGGTTTCCCTCCTTCTTTTGCCAAAGTTCCTTTATCTTTAGTTTATCTCTTGATTTGCCGTTTTTATGTGCTATATTAAATTATATCAACAAAATAAGAAAAATATATACTTTAATCCTGCATTAGAAATTTATTTTCTGGATTCCTGCTTTCGCAGGAATGACTGTGCGGGATTGAGGTTTTAACCCAACAGTTGTCATTCCTGCGAAAGCAGGAATCCAGAATTTACGTAAAATAGAAACATTTAAATATTTTCTAATGCAGGATTAAGGATATAATATACATTTATTTTTATTTGATTATACTTCAAAACTTTGAACTTTAAAGAGGAACGCCATATCAGTATTGCCGGGGCAGGACCTGCCGGTTTGACCGCCGCCATAGTCCTTGCGAAACAGGGCTATAAGGTGCGTGTTTACGAAATGTCCCCCGATGTCGGCCATCGTATGAATGTCGGCTTTCAAGGGCTGGAAAACTGGAGCTCCGAAAAAGATATAACCGCGCTGTTAAAGGATATAGGCATAGATGTTAATTTTTTATGCGTCCCTTATTGCGGGGGCGATATATACGCTCCCGGAATAGCCCCGCTGGAAATAAAATCCGGAAAACCTATTTTCTATCTTGTAAAAAGAGGTGCGGGCGGCGGTTCGCTTGACGAGGGGCTAAAGAAACAGGCTATTGCGCTTGGGATTGAAATACTTTTTAAACGCCGCATAGCATCGTCTTCGGAAGAAGCCGTAATAATAGGCACGGGTCCAAAAACCGCGGATTTTATAGCGGCGGGCATAACATTCGATACGGAAATGAATGACAGGGCGGCTGTGGTTTTCGATGACGAAATAGCTCCGAAAGGATATGCGTACCTGCTTGTCAATAACGGTTATGGAACGGCGGCAACCGTAATTTACGACGATTGCAAAAATGAAAAAAAATATTTCGGCAATATGCTTGAGTTTTTCAAAAATAACAAGCCCTTTAACATTAAAAATGAAAAAAGGTTTGGCGGCCGCGGCAATTTTTTTATCGGGGATACACAGGTATATCATAACAAAATATATATAGGAGAAGCGGCAGGGTTTCAGGACTACCTTTGGGGATTTGGAATGAGGTATGCGATTCTATCCGGTTATATGGCCGCAAATAGTATAATTTCAGGTTTGAATTACGATTTACTTTGGAAAAAGGAATTAAAACCTATGCTGGAAACATCCCTCGTTAACAGATATTTATTCGAAAAATTCGGCAACACGGGATATAGATACCTCGCCAAGAAATTTGCAAAAGGCGACCCGTGCGATTTTCTTAAACGCAATTACAATCAATCTTTTTTAAAAAATCTTCTCTTGCCCGTTGCAAAAAGCAGGTATAAAAGCAGGGTAAAATAAAAACCGCGAGTACAAAAACTGCCTGTGTGTACAATGCGGATGTGAATACAAGGGGGGCTATGAAAGTTCAAGAAGAAGGTCAAAGTTCCGAAAAAACAAGGTATGATACATATATCTGCCCAATGCATCCGGAAGTAAGCCGGCCGGCACCCGGCTTCTGTCCTATATGCGGGATGGCTCTTGAACCCGCGTTCCCGCCCGCTCCCAAACCTAAAACAGAGTGGGTATGCCCCATGCATCCGCAGATTATTCGCAATGCGCCGGGAGTTTGCCCAATATGCGGGATGGCTCTTGAACCGCGCTCCGGTTCTTTAGAAGAAGAAAAGAATGCCGAGCTTTTAAATATGACAAGACGCTTTTGGGTTAGTCTCGTCCTAACCGTTCCGCTTCTGTTGGTTGCCATGAGCGTTTATGTTCCTGCAATATCTATTGAAAGCCTTCTCCCTCCTAAAATATCGGAATGGATTGAACTTATACTTGCCACGCCTGTAGTTTTATGGGGAGGATGGCCGTTTTTTGTCAGGGGGGTCAATTCTATAAAAAACCGCAGCTTAAACATGTTTACGCTGATAAGCTTAGGCGTCGGAGTCGCATATTTATACAGCCTTATGGCTGCGCTTATGCCGCAGATATTCCCCGCGTCTTTTCGGGGTAAAGGCGGGCAGGTAGATACGTATTTCGAAGCCGCCGCTTTTATTACGACGCTTGTACTTCTCGGTCAGATGCTTGAACTTAAGGCTCGCAGTAAAACGGGAGCGGCAATTAAAGCGTTGCTCGGTCTATCTCCTAAAACGGCAAGGCTTATAAAGGGGGAAAAAGAGGAAGATATCCCTCTTGACGAGGTTAACCCCGGCGACTTGCTTCGCGTCCGCCCGGGCGAAAAAATTCCAGTTGACGGCATAGTAACGGAGGGAACAAGTTCGGTTGACGAGTCTATGATTACGGGGGAATCCATCCCCGTGGAAAAACATAAAGGAGACAAAATAATAGGCGCAACCCTGAACGGCACGGGGTCTCTTATAATGAAGGCCGAAAAAGTAGGCGCCGATACCCTGCTTTTCAGGATTGTTCAAATGGTTGCCGAAGCGCAAAGAAGCCGCGCTCCTATCCAGAAACTCGCCGATATTGTAGCCGGTTACTTTGTTCAGATAGTAGTCGCTGTTGCCGTTTTAACCTTTATTATCTGGTCATTGTTCGGCCCCGAACCAAGAATGGCGCTTGCGCTTGTCAATGCCGTTGCAGTGCTGATAATTGCATGTCCCTGCGCCCTTGGGCTTGCAACGCCTATGTCGATAATGGTAGCTACGGGAAAGGGGGCTACGGAGGGGGTGCTTTTCAAAAATGCCGAGGCAATCGAGATTATGAAAAAAGTGGATACCCTTGTGGTGGATAAGACGGGAACACTCACGATAGGCAAACCTAAACTTGCCACAGTGGTTCCGGCGGCAGGATTTGACGAAAATAAAATATTGTTTTTTGCGGCCGGCATCGAAAAGGGAAGCGAACATCCGCTTGCGGCGGCTATCGTTTCCGGGGCAGACGAAAGAGGGATAACGCAGGGAAAAACCGAATCTTTTGAATCATTGACGGGTAAAGGGGTTATAGGCAATATAGAAGGACGCCGCATCGCGCTCGGTAACCATATACTCTTAGACGACCTGAAAATAGACCATAAAAATTTGGACTTAAAAGCCGAGGAAATGAGGCGGGACGGAAAAACAGCAATGTTCGTGGCGGTCGATGAAAAAGCCGCCGGACTTATCGGCGTGGCAGACCCCATAAAAGATACCACTTTTGAGGCAGTTAGACAGCTCCATGAAGAAGGAATCCATATAGTTATGCTTACAGGGGATAACCGCACCACCGCCGAGGCTGTTTCTAAGAAACTTGGCCTCGATGAGGTGATTAGCGAGGTGTTGCCCGATCAGAAGGCTTTGATGGTAAAAAAATTGCAGGATGAGGGAAGAACCGTTGCAATGGCGGGAGACGGGGTAAATGACGCACCTGCCCTCGCACAGGCTCATGTCGGTATAGCCATGGGAACAGGTACCGATGTTGCAATGGAAAGTGCCGGCGTAACTTTAGTTAAAGGCGACTTAAGAGGAATAGTGCGGGCAAGGCGCTTAAGCAGATTAACGATGCGCAACATCAAACAGAACCTTTTTTTTGCTTTTATTTACAATACGGTGGGCATTCCTATCGCCGCAGGCATTCTTTACCCTTTTTTTGGTATTTTACTCAGTCCGGCTATCGCAGCAGCGGCAATGAGCTTTAGTTCGGTATCGGTGGTAAGCAACGCCCTGAGGCTGCGAAGGGTCGCATAGAATGTTCCGCTTTAGCGGTTCAGTTTTTAACTTTCCGGCTTCAGGATATCTTTCATCTCTTTTACATCTCTCACTATTACCTTCCACCACCAGTTAAAAACTTCGACCTTGTCGCTTAATTCATTGACTTTACGCTCAATATATGTTTCATTTTCATTATTCACAAAAAGTTTTTTTACATCTCCGTCATAACTATATATTTCTTCTAAGTAGTCTTTAATATTGTCTATTTCTATCAACAAACTTTGTATAGTATCTTGAAAATCTTCATTTTTTTCCGTTTTATCCATTGTTTTACCTCACCTATATCATTAAATTATGCGCAGCAGCTGAGTTTGCTGACATCTTTGGTAAATGTTTGAGCAGCCAGCTTAAGTCCTTCCGCCATAGTAGGATAAACGCCTATTTCTTCGCCGATTTGCTGAATTGTATAACTATTTTGAATATAAACGCTTGCCTGCTGGATTGTTTCCGACGAGTTGTGCGCTAACATATGAATTCCGATAACCTTGTTTGTTTTTTTATCCGCTATCATCTTTATCAGCCCCTCCGTTTTAAAAATAGCCTGGGCTTTAGGAACGAATTCGACCGGAAAAACAACCTTAATTACATCATAGCCTTCTTTTATAGCCGCTTCCTCCGTTAATCCGACGGAAGATACTTCAGGGTCGGTAAATGTCGTATGCGCAACGGAAGAGTAGTCCGCTTTTATATGTTTGCCGTGAAGCATGTTACCTGCGGCTATCTTGCCGTCATACGCGGCAGTCGTAACTAACCTCATTAAACCGGTAACATCGCCGCAAGCATAAATATCGGGATTCATAGTCTTAAGTTCGCCGTCCACTTTAATAAAACCCTGTTTATAGGTTTCGACGCCGACAGCCTCCAAATTTAAATCTTCGGTATTCCCTACAACGCCGGTTGCCATTAAAAATTCATCGAACTTGACCGTTTTCAGCCCTTCTCCCGTTTCAATTTCGGCATATTTTTTGCCGTCCTCTTTATAAAGGCGTTTTATAGAGGAGTTCAGTAAAAACTCTATTCCTTCGTTTTTTAAGATTTGCAAAAGCGACTCCGAGATTTCGGGCTCTTCATTAAGCAAAATCCTGCCTGAACGCCCTACCACTACCACCTTTGAACCGAATCTTCTAAACATCTGGGCAAATTCAAGCGATACTGCCCTTGTGCCCAATATTAAAAGTGTTTCCGGCAGGTAATTTAAGTTTAATATCTCTTCGTTTGTAATATAGCCGGCCTCCCCCAATCCTTTAATATCTATTATCTGGTTCGTCGAACCCGTCGCAATAATAAATTTATCCGAGGTAATTTTATAAGGGTCTATGTTTTTATCGTTCGGGATAACCTCAATCGAATTTTTTGACGCAAAACTTCCTCTGCCTTCTATAAATGTAATATTGCCGTAACCCCTTAATACATTATAATATTTCATTTCCCTAAGGCTGTTAAGAAGTTCGGTTTTCACTTTTATGAGTTCTTTTATGTCAATCCGCGCCTGCTTTGTTTCTATGCCTTTAAATTTATTACTCAAAGGTTCGTAGTATATTCTAGCCGCTTCCAAAAGATGTTTTGAAGGAACACAGCCCCTGTTAAGGCATGTGCCGCCTATAACCCAGTTTTCGATAACGCACACTTTTTTGCCTTCGTCGGCAAATTTAATAGCCGAGGAAAAAGCGGCAGAACCGCTGCCTATTATTATTAAATCGTAATCATAATTATGGTTTTTGCCGGTCTGACTATTATTGTCCGCCTCCGTCTTTTTTTCTTCGGCTTCCGAAACATAGGCGGTTTCGTGAGATAAGGGGGTATAGCCGGCATTTTCTATATTTTTCTTTATATCTTCAACTTTTATGTCGTCTAATGCCAAAATCGTGCTTTCTTTTTTCGATAAAGAAGTATCTACTTTAATAACCCCCTTTACTCTATTTATCGCTTTATTTACAGATGTAACGCAGTGTTCGCAGGTCATACCCTCAACATTTATTTTTATTTTCTTCATGATTTTCTCCTGTATTTATAATGTTCGCAATAAATGTTGCGAATATATGTTATTAATAATAAACATTTACGCAAAGACAGGCAGGCAGTTTGTCTTCCCCGCCTTACAGTTGCGGCCACGCCATAAAAATCTGGCCGGTATCGACATATAAATATATGAATATCAAGGCCGTAATCAATATAGACGAGAAAAAAACTATCTTGCTAAAATTAAGCGAACCAGCCGATGCCTCGCAATCGCATGATTCTCCGCCTGCGCTTTCGCCGATATTAGATGCACTTTTTTGTAAAGATATTTTCGGCATTATATAAATAAAGAAAAAGGATAAAAGGATGCCGACAATATTTAATATCAAGAAATAATTTCTGTAAGGCGAGATAACTCCCAGAAAAGAGGCGGTGGAACCTAAAACTCCCCCTGTGCTTGCACCCACTCCCAGTATGCTGAAAACTAACGGTCCCCAGCAGCAAGCCCCTCCCAAAATTGCGAACAGGGCTGCGGAACCGGAAGTTACACTGGAGCTTGCGCCGGAAATTGCGTTAGACATATTTTTTGTTTTCATAATACTTTACCTCTTTGCTTATTTACATAATTAATAATTAATAAATAATTAAATTAATCGATATATTATACCGTTAATTTATTTTATATAATGGGCGGTATAATGAAACATGGCGTTCGATGCGCCGTCTATTGCCTTTATAAAGGTTTCGGGCGGAATGTTTCCGTGAAACTTTACTATTGCCTCCTGATTTTCCATATCAACTTTTGCCGAAACAACCCCTTTTATCTTATATAACGCATTCTGAATAGAGGTTATGCAAAAAGTATCCCCGCACACAAGCCCGTAAACTTTAAATTTATCCGTATTAAGAGCGTTTGTCTTCGTAAAAACGGCAGGCGTAAGCGCCCCCGAAACGGCGTTTTTTTGATAGACGAATGCCGATACCGACGATACCTGCAAAGCTAAAATCAAAACAGCGAAAATACCCGCAATAACATTTTTCCAATTTAAATAACTTTTCATAAAAACCTCCAAATCGTTTATTTTTTATAATTTTTCTTTTTTATTCCAAACTCAATATTTATATTTTACACCTTATACTTTGGTATAATGTCAAGCTTTTTTTAATATAAATATATGATAAAATAGATGTTTAAAATATTAATAGGATTTACAATAAAAAAATGTCTTGATATTATGTTTAACTATAAGGTTTATAATTGTATTATGAAGGGAAGATAAAAAAATATGACTATCGGACAGTTAGCCAAAACGGTTAATTTAAACACCCAAACCATAAGGTATTACGAGCGCATAGGGTTAATTAATAAACCCGATACAAATGAAGCGGGATACAGGATATATCCGGAAAAGGCTGCCGATGTTTTGCGTTTTATAAAACACGCAAAGGATATCGGTTTTTCCTTAAAGCAGATTTCCGAACTTTTTTCATTAGATAACAATAAATATAACACCTGCTCGAATGTGAAAAAGTTGGCCGAAGAAAAAGTCTATGAAATAGACAAGAAACTTAATTCTTTAAATCTGATGCGCAAAGAGCTTTTAAATCTTATATCGTTATGCGAAGAAAAAACCGATAACCAAAGGTGCCCGATTTTAGATATTTTAAAGTTCGAAAGTTAGCGCAGGAAATAGGGGTTTATCCGACCATGGCAGAGAGCTTGAAACTTTGCGCCCAGACATTTACGAAAGATATAAGCAAACTTAGCTGCTGCGCGTAATCCTGGCAATTTTATTTATTCAGATAATTCCTTATTTCATCTATAAAGTTTATAAAATCGACTAAATGGTTCTTGAATATTTCGTAAACAATAGAATCGTCAACATCATCGTAAGAGTGGATTATTAAATTTCTAAATTTAGCCATAGATTCATAGATTTTAAAATTTTTTGCCGATATTATGCCGCTTGACGAAATAATTTCAAAACATTCGCCGTAGGATCCCGGTTCCTTAAGATCCAGCCCTCCTACTAAGTGTTTGCAGACGTCTATCATCTGCTCTATACACAATTCGATATTTCTTTCTATAAACCTTTTTGCCATCACGTTATTTTTAAATTCCTTGAACGAATCTACTTTAACAGGTTCAATCTCGTTCAAAAATTCTTTTATTTTGCGCAGTTTTTTTTCTATTAACACTTTATCTATCATATTTGTCCATCCCTGAGATATATTTATATTCGTCATATTGAGATATTACGTTTTCCCTGAATTTCCCAAAAAATTTTTCGTCTTTTATAACGAGGTTTATCTTGTTTTTCATAACCTGATGCTTAAAAAGCGGCGAGCCGCCGTTAAGGATAGCTAAGTGTGCTTCCATTCCAGCAATTTTAGATAGTTTATCGATTTCGCGAAGAATTTCAAATCCGGTCGGAGGGTTTTCGTATAGAACGGCAATATCTAAATCGCTGTTCTTCCCCATCCTTTTAGCGGCAAAAGAACCAAATATAAAAGCAAGCATTATATTATCATCTTTATATAAAAAGTCCTTTAATTTTAATATATTATCATTGCTTATCGTATTAATATTAGTTGGATTAGTATTCATATTATTATTCATAATATTAAAAATAATATCAAACAAGCGTTTCGTTATTTATATGGATAGACATTTTAAAGTTATTAACATGCAGGTTTTTACGCTTTAATTATATATACTACTATTCCGGAAATAAATCAAATTGATGGCGGGTCATGCCAAGGTGGCCCCAAATTTGCCTGTGTTGCCTTAATCCTGTCCTTAAAAATTTTCTAATTTTTTATATTTTTATGGCATAATTTATTTTGTAATGATATTATGCTGAATAATAATAATTAAATATTAACTTTCCAAAATTATTAAATTAATTAAAATGGGAGGAATGCAAAATGAAAAAGATTTTAATTTTGTTTGCAGCATTTTTTATGTTTAGCGCCGTTAATGTTTATGCGCAAACCATGTCAAAATACGGGTATCCTGTCGGTTATGAGGCAAATTCAAAACCTGCCTATTACAACAGCAATAAACCTAAAAATTATTCTATCGATTCAATAATTAATTCGATTAATATCTATTATGAAAATGATTATTTTCATTACGGAGAATATACTCCTAACTTGCCGGGTTTTTATTCCGCATCACAGCCTGCTGGTTCCTATCTTGATGGCGAGCATATAGGATTTCACGGCTGGGGAATATCTTTTCAAAACATTTTAACCAAACAAGTACCGATATGGTATAAAGCAAGCTATTCTTACTTGCCGGGCTCGGGCACATACGACGAACCTGTAGGCATTACTAATATAGGACATTCCTCGGATATGTCAAGATATGGATTTAGATTGGGTTATGTTTTTCATATTGGCAGCAGAATAGCTTTAATACCTAATTTTGGCTATGAATGGGTAAACTGGAATAGAAATATCCCCGGTTTAAATAGTGATTATTATCATCTTAATTACTATATGATAGGATTAAAGGGTTATTACATACCGCCTGTATTGAATAATAATTTGTGGATTGAAGGCGAGGCTTATTATCTTAACGACATACACGATACCGTTGATATTGGATTTACGGGTCCAGGATATGTTTATGAAGCACCTTATATTACAGATGCTCATTATAATTTTACAATGGCTCCTAAAGCCGGTTACATATTAGGTGCGAAAATTGGTTACACGGTTTTAAAATACAAAAATATATCAGTAAGTCCTTATTTAGGATTTAAATTTAGCCAAAATAAAATGGGGAGGTCTAATATTAATACAGAAGAAGGGTATATCATCAATGGAAATGTTTATGCAGCCTCTGTTACTGAACCATCCGACCAATATAACCAGATATTTTTACAATTCGGTTTAAAATTCGGATTTTAATTAACATTTACGGTTATTAAATTATTAAGGAGGGGGTTATGAAAAGAAAGAGCGCGTATTTAGTAATTAAACTATCATCCTTGATTTTATTTTCTTTAGCGATTGTTGGTTCTTTTTCAGGCTGTGCAACAATTGTAGGAAAAAGTGCGCCTGCGAATGTAAGCATCCGCAGCTTTCCTGAACATGCAAAAGTTAAGGTTACAAATTCTGAAGGCAACTTGGTGTATGAAGGAACAACGCCGACCATGGTATCACTGAAAAAATATGACGGTTATTTTTCCGGTCAGACTTATACGATGACTTTTTCCAAAAAGGGCTACCTGAAATATGTTGCTACCGATGGAATGAAGGTAAACGGCTGGTCATGGTATATAGAAGGCAATTTAATATTTGGCGGCGTAATCGGATGGTTTATTGTTGACCCGCTTACAGGAGCTATGTGGGATGTAAATAGCCATCATATCGATGCTGCCTTGGTCGGTGCTCAATCAAAATAGGTAAAAATCTTAAAGGGAAATATAAATGAAAAAACTTTTTATTTCTATTGCGATAATGCTTTTGCCGTTTATTCTTTCGGGTTGCCCCGTTACGGTTTTGCTATCCTCAATGCCCGGAAAGGTTAATTTGGCATATATCCCCGAACCGAATGTCAAGCCTTTAGCAGGGTCTAAGAATATAGCCGTCCATGTTGCCGTGTCTGACTCAAGGAAGCATAAAAAGGTCGGCAATAAGAGGATTTTCCCTTCGGATATAGTAATGGCGGCAATTTATTCAAAACAAAACGTCGCCTATGTATTTAAAACTGCTTTAGAAAAAGAATTAAAAGCAAAAGGTTTTAAAACGGGGTCTGGTTCCAACGCTAATGTAAATGTTCTTGCCGATATTACATACTTTTATAACAACTATGGAATTGGCTTCATGTCGCAGAGCGCCGTCGCTAAAATTGCATTTTCCGTTAATGTGGTTAATAAGGAGGGAAATATTATATATTCCAACAATTATATCGCACATGGGAAATTAAGCGGCACAGGGGTTATTATCGGCAGCAGCATGGATGCCGGAATTGCGCTAAATAAAGCGCTGAAGAAGGGCATAAAAAAATTATTATCCGACAGGAACTTTATAAATTCTCTTCTTAGAGCTAAATAATAACGTAAATTTATTATATTTTGCTTAATCCCTGTATAATACCATTATACAGGGATTAAGGTATTTTTATAATTTGCAACAATATCGTTTTATTTTGTTTGTAGTAAAGCCGCCGTAAATTTAGGGTCATTAAATAATATATTAACCCCGTTTTGTAGCGCGCGATCCAGAGCCACTCCCGCATTGCTTCCCGATGCAATCATAATGCCGCCATTTTCGCCTGTCGCAAAAATTTTACGGTGGAATAACTGCTCGCCGTGCTTGTTCTTTACGATAACCGTCATATTTAATTTAGCTACGGCACTGCCGGAAATAAATCCCATATTGAAGTTATTATAGAATTTCGTAATACCGACATTAACGAAAACGATAGCTTTTTTTCCAATTCTAAAACCGCGTGCCTGCAGTTCTTTTTCAATGGCATTGCGGACAGTGTCGGCCACGTTTTTCTTGGCATAAATCGGCGCCATTACCATGCCGAAGCCGTTTTTCTTGTTGCCGACCCTCTTATTCTTGCGCAGGTCTTGAACGTGAACGCCGACAATTACATTTCGAGCCGCCTTTATTTTCCTTACGTTGTTCTGCAGTCCATAGTGCAAAGGAACGGATGATGTAGTTAGAGCGCACCCGCTAAGTATTGGTATAACAAGTAAAGTTGAAATAACAACAATAAAAGTTTTATTAATTTTATTAATCATGTTGAAATCCTCCCTTATTAATTAAAGCTAATTAATTAAAGCTTTACGACCGCTGCGGACTTGCACGGACCTGCATAGGGAGAATATTGTCAGGGGAGGGGGATGTATCCACTATGATTAGTGAATAAAATGAAAAAAGGCTTCTATGTGAAAACCTTGATTTCATAATTAACCCCAATGCTTATCAAGGAGGTTAAGTTTAAATAAACAACTATTTAAATACATTTAATAAATGTTACCTTAAATATAATCATACTTTCTTAAAAAAGGCAAATAAAATTTTAGAACCCTAATCCCGATTTAGAATAAAAAAAATAGCTGTAAATATGACAAACCCCCCTTATTTTTTCTATGTTTACGTGATAATAATCACTGAAATCTCCAACCAAAAAGGTTTCACAAACTGTAGAAAAAAATAAGGGGTTATTAACAATAGATACAACAAAAGAAGATATAACCGAATGTACCTTGGCTTATTTTTGAAAAATTTAACTACTGCGGGAGAATTTTGTTTAAAAACAGCCTTAAAATCTGATTTTTCAATATATTTTACAGAAATTGTTTTTTTGGAGTCAAAATAAAATTATTTTTATAATACCGCATATAAAAATAACCTATTTTTTTAAAAAAATAAAAAAATCGGTTAAGTTATAGTGGTATTAAATTTCTAAATTGGGATTTGGGATAATCTGAAATAAAAAAAGATACTCCAGCTATAAACAGCGATTTATCTAATGTTTTAGGCAATTTTTATTTTATTTTTTTTCAAAAATATCGCAAATTAAAAAATATTGATTATTTATAAAATAATGATATGATTAAAATAAAATATGATAATTTATAACGGCTATGATAAATTTTAAAAATCAAAAGGGGTTGTTATATATCGTAATTATTTCGCTTACCGGCGGTTTAGTTATGGGATTGATTATTCAATCCATTAAATTAATTAAGGATATAAATAAGAAAAGGAGGAGTCATGAAAAAAAATAATTTAAATCAAGCAATTAAATTATCGTCATTGGTTTTACTTTCTTTAGCGGTTGTTGGTTCTTTTTCAGGCTGTGCAACAATTGTAGGAAAAAGTGCGCCTGCGAATGTAAGCATCCGCAGCTTTCCTGAACATGCAAAAGTTAAGGTTACAAATTCTGAAGGCAACTTGGTGTATGAAGGAACAACGCCGACCATGGTATCACTGAAAAAATATGACGGTTATTTTTCCGGTCAGACTTATACGATGACTTTTTCCAAAAAGGGCTACCTGAAATATGTTGCTACCGATGGAATGAAGGTAAACGGCTGGTCATGGTATATAGAAGGCAATTTAATATTTGGCGGCGTAATCGGATGGTTTATTGTTGACCCGCTTACAGGAGCTATGTGGGATGTAAATAGCCATCATATCGATGTTTCATTAAGTCATTCTCATTAAAACATTGGTTAAAAGTGATTTATAAATAAAATTTAAAATCTTTATTTAATTTTATGACCTTAACTACATTAATCTCAATGTAGTTAAGGTCATTTTTCTATATACTTTAAAAAATTTAAATTTGCAATACATTAGCGCATCATACCGAAATGGTAATGCCCTACCTAAATTATCATAATTTATTTTGCCTCGTATGTATTTGACTTTAGGATTAATTGCGTGTATATTTCAAATTAAGAGCGATGCGCCGTAAACCATCCGGCGTAGTATAATAGAATGGGGAAAAGCAGCGGGTAACGGGAGATTAAAGAGATGGAAAAGAATGATAACCTGTTTCCTATACGCAAAGAGATTTTAATTAAGGTAAAGGGCAAAGATATTGCGGGGAGCATGGAAATTCCCGCAAAAGCTAAAGGGCTTGTCATTTTTGCCCACGGGAGCGGCAGCAGCAGGTTCAGCCCGAGAAACAGGTATGTGGCGGGGATTTTAAATAAAAACAATCTCGGCACGCTTCTGTTTGACTTGCTCACCGTCGAAGAAGAAAAGATAGATGAATATACCGCCGAGTACCGTTTTAATATACAACTTCTTGCGGAACGGCTTGAGGGTGTTACCGATTGGCTGCTTAAGGAACCATCATTAAAGGGTTTAAAATTAGGCTATTTTGGGGCAAGCACCGGAGCGGCGGCGGCTTTAATCGCTGCGGCCAAAAAATCCGACATTATCTATGCCGTCGTTTCAAGGGGCGGCCGCCCCGACCTTGCCATGGAGAGTTTGCCCGGGGTTAAAGCGCCCACGCTGTTAATAGTCGGGGGAGAAGATTTTGAGGTTATCGAATTAAATAAGGCCGCGTACGAAAATATTTCGGCTAAAAAAAGGCTTGAAATTATACAGGGCGCTACCCATCTATTCGAAGAACCGGGAGCGCTGGAAGAGGTTGCCCTAATTACGGCAAAGTGGTTTACAGGAAATTTGTAGTTCGGAATTTTTAATATCTTTAATATATTATATCTTTTATATCGATTTCTATATCCCCGGGTTCAAGCATGGCATTGATTAAAGATATTTTTTGAAAATCTTTTAAGCCTTTAACGGAAACCGTTCCTTCGGAGGTAATGCCACAATCTAAAAGATAACGCCTTTTTACCCCGTTTAACAAAAAAGCGTCCGGCGTAATCCATTTCTTGCCGTCGAATAAAATAACATTGGAAAACGAGGTATCGGTTATTAAACCGTTTTTTACAATAAGTATATCGGTTATATCATCCAATCCTTTTAATAATGAATTTATGAAACTTCTGTCTTCATATTTAAACGAATAATCAAATAACCCGCCGGGGGATAAAAACGGGTAAGTATCTAAATTAACTATTTTTAATCTTTTAATTTTCCTTTTAAAATAAGGGGTAATTTCAATATCTTCAATATTGCTCGAATAAACTACCCTGCATTTGTAAATCCCCTGCCGATATGTTTTAGCTTCCGGCAAAAAATCCGCAAGCGATTGCCCGCAATCAATATTAAAAAAATGCGCAATGGTTGCGTTCATTCTCTTATCGTGATAATCGATTAACTTATAATTTCCGTCCGCCAATTTAATTGTTTCAATAAATCGGAACATAAATTTTTTCCACCATTTCGTTATATTCCTTTTTTGCGTCGCTATAAACCGTTATCCCGCCGCCGCTTCTATAAAAACAGTAATCCCCTTTCTTTTCGATAAATCTTATCATAACCGAGCTTTTAAGATTTTTCCCGTCATATATGCCGAAAACACCGGTATAATAGCCCCTTTTATCAAGTTCAGCCTCTTTAATAATCTCTAAAGTTTGCCTTTTCGGCGCCCCGCAGATAGACCCTGCAGGAAGCATATTAAAGAGAATATCGCCGAAACGATACATTAAATCCGGTTTGACCTTACCTTCAATCTCGGAAACCATCTGTAATAACTCTCCAAAATTTGTCTTTACTTTGCAGGTAAAACAGAATCTGTTTACCTTTACGCCTTCACATACGATATTTAAATCATTCCTCAAAAGATCCACGACCGTTAAATGTTCCGCTTTTTCTTTTTTATCGTTTAAAAGGATTTCTTCCGCATCGGGAATATTTGCGTCGATTGTTCCTTTAATCGGATAGGTAAATATACTGCCTGCCGTTATGTTAATAAAAGTCTCGGGGGAAAACAATACAAACTCATTTTCTTCATTCTTAAAATAAAGCTTGTATCTCGACGAGCTTTTATGAAATATTTCTTCCAAGCTGAAATTAATTTCGACAGGGTTTTTAAAGGTTAGGTTTAAAAGGTACGAATTGCCGTTTTTCTGGTTTTCGATAACATTATTAAAAGCTTTTTTATAAACTTCGAAGGAAATGGGGCGTTTTTGAATATTTAATTCTTTATTGCCTTTGATAAGGTCAACATTATCATCATAGTTTTTTACTCCGTCTATAAAATACTTAATACAAAGATCGTTTAGTTCGGATAACTTTAAAACCATGGGAAACTCCATCTCATAATCGATAATAAAAAGAAATTGAATCCCTTTTCTCGTATAAAAATTCATTCTTTCAATAAAATCGGGTTTCGAAGCCATATCATATTATTCCCTATTTATGGATTTGAGTCAAGATGCAGTGCCGGGTCCAAAATTGCCGATAGAAACTCTTAAAACTGCTTCAAAATATTATCAATACTGGATTCCTGCCTACGCAGGAATGACAATCCCTGCATTTAACTTTTCATCCAACAGGCGTCATTCCTGCGTAGGCAGGAATCCAGAAAAATAATTTTCTATCGGCAATTTTGTGCCGGGACGCAATATTGAATTTTAAAAACAAAGCGGTTATAATAATATAAACTAAACTGCCGCTAAGCAATTACAAAAAATGCCTGTTATCTCCCCTTTTGACATAATCATAGGAATTATTATCGTTTTAATCGCTTTTTTTGTCAGGGCGACAATAGGTTTCGGTTCGGGGCTGATTTCCGTATCTTTGCTGACGATATTCCTTCCGATAAGAATAACCGTCCCCGCTGTTTTTATTCTCGATTTTTTAGGCAGTATCCTGCTCGGAGCATACGATTTTAAAGAAGTAAAATGGAGCGACCTTTCCTATTTGCTTCCGGCAACCGTTTTTGGCCTTTTATCCGGCGCATATATTTTAAAATACGCAAACCCTCAAAAACTGACCATTTTCCTTGGAATTTTTATTTTAACATATATAATATACGCTTTAAAGGTTAAACAAAATAAATTGCCTTATGTGAAAAATAGCGTGGGAGCTCCTCTGGGATTTTTAGGCGGGCTAATCGGCAGCTTATACGGCGGCGGCGGACCTCCGATAGTAGCATATCTGCAAATGAAGCACCACGGCAAACGCACATTTAGGGCCACATTTCAAATAGTCGCAATTACGGATAGCATTTTTAGGGCCGTAATTTATGCCTCCTTCGGTCTTTTAACGATTGAGGTATTAAAATTTTCCGCAATTTTAATACCCTCTTTGTTGGCGGGACTTTTTTTGGGAAATAAACTCCATTTTGTCATAAATCAAAAAACATTTTACTATTTAGTGATTATAATATTAACAATAGCCGCTTTGGGATTAATATTTCACTCTATATTTTAGCAAAAACATAAACGCAAGAACGAATGAAACACCCCCCCCCCCCCCAAAAAAAAAAAATCTAAAAAGAGGATATTATCATTACCTGCGGGATATTATTCCTTTAAGGCGAAGTTTTTAACATACCCATAAAGCTTAAAAACCCGGATATTATTGCTTCGGGTTCGGGCGGACATCCCTTTATGTGCATTGCAACCTTTAAATATTTTGAAACGGGGCCGCATACGGCATAGGAATCTTTAAAAGGCCCGCCTGTTTCGGGGCAATCGCCCGCCGTAATAACGAATTTAGGTTCAGGAACAAACTCAAAAGTCTTTAAGAGCGGATTAAGCATGTTCCTTGTCAAACATCCCGTTATAATAATGACATCCGCATGCTTTGGGGAAGCGACAAATTTTATGCCGAATCTTTCTAAATCGTAATAAGGATTGGAAAGAGCGGCAAGCTCGGTTTCGCAGGCGTTGCAAGAACCCGTATCGACAAGCCTTACAAATAAACTCCTGCCGAATATCCTGTCAATCGAGCGTTTTAATTCATCCCCTTTTCCTTTGATTGAAACAGAATCAATATTGCCGCTAACAATATCCTGCGTCTTATTTTTAAATAATAATTTGATTAAAAAGCTCATATATTACCACCCGTTATAAATGTAGAAATTTCTTATATAGATTACCGCTTCGCTCTCGACTTCAGTATCTTCGGCACGCAAGGGCGGCGTGGGCCCTTTAACGCGTGCCTTCGATATGTGAAGTTTCTTTAAAACTTTCCTGCCTCCTTCGGAATGACAAACACTGGATTACATATCGTTCCCTGAATAAGATAAATTCAGGCTTTTGTTTATTAACGGAAAATCCGCAATTATATTGCCCAATACGCCGTACTGAATGGAAGGCCATATCCTGAAAGACGGGTCTATATATTTAAGCCTGAAAATTTTTCCGCTGTCATCCGCCATTATGTAAAAAAACGCATTGCCCCTCGGTGTTTCCGCATTGCCTACGGCATATTTATATGCCTCTGCCCTGTTTCCGCAGGGCGATATAATGCCTCCCTCCGGCAAGTTAAACAAAAGCCCGCCCACGATTTTTACGGAAAGCAGAATTTCTTTAATCCTCAAAGCCGTTCTTGCAAAAACATCCCCGCTCTCGAGCAAAACAGGTTTTAGGTTAAACTTCTCGTATATAAGATAGGGAAATTCCACTCTGGAATCTCTCGGCAGTCCCGATGCCCGCGCGCTTATGCCGCATAACGAAAGCTCTTCCGCCGTCTTTTTGTTAATTTTTCCCGTAAATTCCAGCCTGTCTAAAACAGTCGATGAATTTAAAATAAATGCTTCACACTCTTTTATTGCCTTTTCGACCTTTTTAATAATATTATCTATCGTAAATAGCTTAGAAGAATCAAAATCTACGCTCACGCCGCCGGGTACAAGCGCGTTAAACATAAACCTGTGTCCGGTTAAACTTTTGTTGAGCCTCATTAATTCTTCCTGCAAAGCAAACAGGTTTTGCGCGGGCAATGCAAAACCTATATCCATAAAAATCCATGCTATGTCCCTGACATAGTTCCAAATACGCTCGAGTTCGGCAAGTACTACCCTGATATGTTTTGCTCTTTCGGAAATCGCTGCATCCAAAAGATTTTCGACTGCTTCAAGATAGCTTACGGCTATATTTACATTGTTATCGCCTGAAACCCGGGAAATCAAATTTAACGCTTCGTTAAAATCCTTTCCCTCGCAAATTTTTTCTATTCCTTTGTGTTTCCAGAAGTGCCTTATCTCAAGCTGTAAAACAGGCTCTCCAGCCAGCGAAAACCTAAAATGCCCTGGTTCTATAATGCCGGCATGCACCGGGCCGACAAGAACCTCAAAAATTCCCTCTCCCGAAACCTCTTTATACTTATAGTCACCGTATTTTTTAAATTCGGGAATTGCGTTGTTATAATCCTTTCTTAAAGGATGGACGGAAAAATCCCAATTTTCGGGATATAGCATCAGTGGTCTTAAATCGGGATGTCCAAGGGGTGTAAGTCCAAATAAATCATTGATTTCCCTTTCATACATCTTGGCGGCGGGACAAATTTTAGAAACAGATTGAAAGTTTTCATCCACAGGAATGGAATATTCACCTATAATATTTTTGCCCCCGAAAAAATACCTTATGTTAAATTTTGAATTTATACTTCTCTCGTCATTTGCAACGATGCCCAGCAAATATTTTCCGGACTCTTTAATATTATTAGCCGATTTTATAAAATCGCTTGATGTGGTAATATGCTTATCTACTATAATTTTATTCATTAAAAATTTATCTTTCCTCCAAATTCGGCCGATGCCGATTTTACGATATGTAAAAACTGGGATGGTATATAAAATAACAATATCGAAGAAATCAGCAAAAGAATTAAAGGGGCATACAGCATAAACGGATGGATCCCTTTTTCTCCTTTATCTTGATTGTCTTTATTTGTCCCTCTATTAGCCCTGTTTTCATTTTGCTGCCCATTTTCGCCGCCTTTAACGCCTATACCTATATACATTTTAAGAATTTTACTAAAAAGTCCTGCAAAAATAAAAATCAATAACAAGAAAACTAAAAATCCAAACCAGATATTGGTTTTAAATACGCCGAACATAATATAAATTTCTCCCAGAAACATTGCAAAGGGGGGCATTCCGCTAATTCCCATCACCCCAAAAAGAAGCATAAGCCCCGTAATCGGAAAACGCTTGGATAAACTTCTTATTTTATCGATTTTTCTTTCATGGGTAACCGCAAGAATATTACCCGAAGATAAAAATAAGGCTCCCTTATTTAAAGCATGAAATAATATCTGAAAAAGGCTCCCTATTACGGCAATTCCGCCAATACCAAAACCTAACGCAATAAGACCCATATTTTCCATAGAGGAAAACGCGAAAAGGCGTTTATAATCCTTTTGCTTTATTATTGACAACGCGGAAACAAAAATCGTGAGAAAACCAAAACCTATCAAAAAATATCTCGGATAATATATTTCTGCCGAAACATTAATTTGGTAAAATCTTAAAATGCCCAATAGCGCCGTGTTAAGTAGAACCCCCGATAATAAAGCGCTAACCGGACTCGGACCCTGCGAATGGGCATCCGGAAGCCAATTATGCATAGGCGCAAAACCCACCTTCGTTCCAAACCCGACAAGGGCAAGAATAAACGCAAGCATAAGAAAGTTTTTGTCTAATTCCGAACCCGCCTGTATAATATTAATAAAGGATAAAGATTTCATGCTTTCGCCGTAAATCTGCGAAGTCGTGAAATATAAAATAACGATGGCAAAAAGCCCTATTGCTATGCCGACCGAACACATAATTACATACTTCCATGTTGCCTCAAAAGATTCTTTTGTCCTGTTGAAGGAAACCAACAAAGCTGTAGCCAAGGTAGTCGCCTCAAGCCCCGTCCAGTAAATGCCGAGGTTATTGGACATTATCGAAACCATCATGCTAAAAACGAATAAATTTTTCCAAAAATAGTAAAATTTAAATTTTCTTTTCGACAATCCGTGTTTTATTTCCGTCCTCACATATCCAAACGAATAAAAAGCGACAAATAATTCAAGGGTTGAAACGGTAATAAGTATTACCAGATTGATATAATCGACAAAG
The DNA here is from genome assembly GCA_004195035.1 of Candidatus Acidulodesulfobacterium ferriphilum. Lineage (NCBI taxonomy): Bacteria > Candidatus Acidulodesulfobacteriota > Candidatus Acidulidesulfobacterales > Candidatus Acidulidesulfobacteraceae > Candidatus Acidulidesulfobacterium > Candidatus Acidulidesulfobacterium ferriphilum. The sequence goes on from SGBD01000001.1 coordinate 704,641, forward strand.
AAAAGTCCTCCGAAAAATACGGAGATAGCATGAAAAGATAAAGAAATTGCGACAACCGTTAAAAAAACTAATGTAGAAATTATCAGCTGTAAATAAGACATTAATAAAACATCCGTAAAAACGGAAAAAATTAAGGCAACCGCCGGAAGTATCAATACTAATTCATACATTATATCGAGTCCTTTAATAATTTAATAATATAACCTTAAATAAAGTTTATTTAAATTTATATTCATACGGCGGCATTTCTTTTCAGGTTTAGTATAAGGATAGATAATATGAGTATGCCGACAAAAAGATCGAAAAGCACGCCCAACTCAACTAAAAGGGGCATACCGTGGGTTATACTATTAGCCGCTAAAAAAATAGCGTTATCTATGGTTAAAAATCCGATAATTTGGGAGAACAAAGTTTTTCTTGTAATCATAAGCATAGCTCCAATCAAAAATGTAGCAAGGGAAATCGTGAAAACAAAAGCCCCGAATGTTATGCCTGCCGTAACAATTTTTTGAGCTATCAAATTGGAAAGCAGGGTTAAAGAACCTGCGAAAACAACGGCCTCCGGTATGCCTATATACATATCTATTTCTTTATCCATTTTAACCTTCTTAAGCGTTTTAAATAAAAAATAGGGAATTAGAATAACCTTAAAGATTACCGTAATAACAAAAGACCCGTATAAATTTATAGAATTAAAATGAACGGCGCCCATTAAAATATAAAACGCCAGCATAAGTGATTGAAACGAATAAAGCTTTATTGCAAATTTAATAAAAGGGGAGCCGACATTTAAAACCACTGAAACTAATATTAAAATGATAAATAGCTCGGCTATTTTTTCCATTAACATTTTGAAATTCCTTAAATTTTCAAATTTTAAAACCCTCTGATAGATAAAATCATCGCTATTAAAGACAAAATAAAAGACACGGAAAGTATGTTCGGCACCCTGAATATCCTCATTTTAGGGTTAAAGATTTCAACGCCTGCAATAAAAACACAGAGAATAATCATCTTTAAAAAATATACCGCCAAAGCTAACGGAATCTGGTAGATATGCGCGGCCGTATATGGAAATAAGATAAGGGACATTACGGTTAAAAAGACGGTAAGTTTCAAATAACTGCCGTATTCAAATAAACCGAGATGTTTTCCGCTAGCCTCCAAAATATTTGCTTCATGAAACATCGTAAGTTCAAGATGTGTCTCGGGATTATCAATCGGGATCCTTGCGTTTTCGGATATGCTTACGATAAAGAGCGAAATAAACAGTAAAAAAGGAATAGCAATAGATATAGCATGGAGATGAACGCCCGATAAAAAGGCATTGGCGGCCCCTTTTTGAATAAAATAAAATATATCGGTTATTCTTCCCTTTTTAGTATAAATGGCAAGGGATATAAAAACAAATATCAAAGACGGCTCGGAAAGAACGGTTAAAAACAACTCCCTGCTTGCCCCGAGTCCTCCGAAAGCGCTGCCCTGATCCATTGCATAAAGGGTCATAAAGAAGGTTGACAGGGCAAGGGTATAAGCAATCAGTATTACATCGGAAGATATGCCGAGCAAAGAATACCTGTAAAATGCGGGCAGCATTAATAATATTACAAGATATGAAACAAAAACGATATAAGGGGTTATATTGGATATAAAAGTCGCATCTTTGGATAAAACGATCTCCTTTTTTAATAACTTATTAAAATTTATATAAAACTGAAAAATGCCTATTCCTTTTTGCCCTCTTGCCCGCTGTTTTAATTTATGAATAAAACCCGCAAAAAAAGGCGCAAGAAAGACTATTATAAAAAATTGAATGATCCCTATTGTCAAATGTTGAATATTATAATTATAAGTCATATCGTTTATATGTACCCCGACTTCGACATAATTTTTTGTCATTCCCGTCTGCATCAAAGGCATGCTTTGATAAATGCAGACGGGAATATCCGCAAAAGCGGTAATCCATTTATTACCTTATTATAAATATGTATATAATGAAGCAAACTATTAACGATAAAAATAAATACCCTAAAGAAACATTTATATTTTCCGAATTGGTTAATATGTTAAAAATATCGGATAATTTTAAATATAATTTTTCTATGGGAATATAAAAGTATTTTTCGAAAATATCGTTAATTTCTTCGGTATAAACGGATTTAGACCTGAAATATTTTTTTACGTCCTTTTCAAAGTTAACCTCGGAAACGGAGGAATAAAAAGAGGAAAAAACCTTCATTATGCTTGAGGAAAATCCGCTGCCGGAATACTGAGCTTTTGAATTTTTTTCATCGAGCCCGCATGACCATGTTTCAAATATCCTTTTTTTATCGGTAGAGAATATCCTGAGATAGAAAAATAAAATTAATAAAATTAAAACAAAGGTAATTGCAACTAAACCGGGCATGTATAAGGTGTAGGATTGTGCATGCGTAAGGCGCACGGCGGAAAACGGACTTGCACCGGCGGTCCCGCCCGTTAAATAAAATATAATCATATTCAAAGCCGATATTATTTGATAAGGATAAATACCGATAAAAACGCATAACAAAACAGGAATTGCCATTCCTATTCTTTCGACAGCATGGGGCTCTGCGGCATTTTCGGCGTGAACCGTTCTGGGCTTTCCCAGAAAGGTAACGCCGAATAGTTTTGTAAAAGCGGCTACCGCCGCAGCCCCGCTCAGCGACAAAAGGGCAATGGCTATAACGGAAAAATACACCATATATAAATTCCCCGTAAAGACGGAGCCGATTAAAGAAACATACAAATACCACTCGCTTAAGAAACCGTTTAGCGGCGGGAGCGCGGAAATTGACATCACCCCTATAAGAAATAAAACTGATAACTGCCTCATTTTTTTAGAAAGTCCGCCCAGTTTTTCCATATTTCTAGTATGGGTATATTTGTCAATTAGTCCAGAACCCATAAAAAGCGAACTCTTGCTTAACCCATGGTTTATTATATGAAGCAAAACGGCTAACATTGCAAGATGTTCTAAAGACTTAAAATTTTCAATCTTTGCCCAGTAAGATATGCCTATGCCCATAAAAATTATGCCCATGTTTTCGATTGTTGAAAAGGCCAGCAGTTTTTTTATATCCTTTTGAACCATTGCGTACATTATGCCTAAAAGCGCCGATAAAGCCCCTAAAATAAGCAATGCTATGCCCAAAAAAGAGCCGCTGCCGGAGCTAAAAATAAATAAAAATTTTAAAATACCGTATATCGCCATATTGACCATTATGCCTGACATAATAGCGGAAATGTTTGCCGGGGCAACCGGATGGGCATAGGGAAGCCATGTATGAAAGGGCATAATGCCGGCTTTAATGGAAAATCCGAGTATTGCGATTGCTATTATAATAACCCCGGCAGCACCTTTATAGTTGTCGAAAGACAACGAGGAGGTTTTTAAATACAGCATGATAAAACTTGCCGTTATGAGAACGGTTCCGATATGCGTCATTAAAAAATATAAAAAGCCCGCCCTTCTCGATTCCTCGCTTTCCTCGTAAATAACCAATAAAAAGGAAAATATCGACATTAATTCCCAAAATATCAAAAATGTCAGCATATCGTTGCTTATAACAAGAATTATCATGGATATTATAAAGAAAAAAGAATAGAAAAAGAGGGACGGTTTTTTATCGTATTTCTCCCCGTATTTAATCGAAAAAATCGAGATAAATATGGAAATAGACGATATGAATATAACAAAAAACACGGAAAGGGGGTCAAATTTGAACGAAAAGCTTAGGAATGCTGATTTTATAATAAATTCTTGCTTAAAATCATAAAAACTTAAGGCTGTAAAAAAAGCAGGGATTAAAATGGACAGGCATCCGAAGAAATATCTATAAATATCGTTATATTTAGCATTCATTTGTTATTTATCGAAACTCTTAACCTCCCCCTTTCTTTTAAAAATTATTTACTTATTTATCTATATAAAATAAATAAAAATTAAATGTAAATTAAAGCAAACTTTTAGATTATAACAAAAATTAAAAAATTAGCAAGAAATATTTAATACCCAAATCCCGATTTAGAAATTTATTTTCTGGATTCCTGCCTACGCAGGAATGACTTTACCTAATTTATCGTTTCACCCGTTGGATGTCATTCCTGCGTAGGCAGGAATCCAGAATTATTAATGCGTTGCAGTATTTTTAACAATCTCTATCGGCAATTTTGGGTAATTTTTCAATAAGTTATTAATTCTTTTATTCTTTTTAGGATATAATATTAGTAAATAATAAAAGAATACTCTAAGGGGGCATATATTATGCATACAACATTAAACATGCCGGATAAACCGTCCGAAGAAGACAAGGACGGCAAGAGTAAGGGTAAAACGGAAAGAACCGCCTACCGGAATCTTTTTGAAAGGGTTAAGCAGAACGAAAGGCAAAAAATTAAAGAAGAACTTGATAAAAAAGAAATAAAAGATTATAACGAAGAAGAAAAAGAAAAATGAAAAAAATAATCTTTATGTTTTTAAGCTTATTTTTATTTATAACATTGTTAAGCGGGTGCGCCACCGCTCCGCCGCCTCCTATATTTTCAAGCATTATAATCCCTCCAGGAAAAGGTAAAATCAAGATTGCGATAAAGAAAAGGGATGTGCGGTTTGCAACAACCAGCTTCGGTTTTTTTAGCAGCAATAGTCCTTTAACGAATCGCCGCGTCGCTATTTATAACTGTATAGGGTTAGGAATAATAAAAAATATCGATAATGCCGATGTTTTCATAGTGAATAGAAAACCGATTGACAAAAAAATAACCTATATTCATGATTTCGGGAATACGGTTACATGGGCGGTTCCAAGCGCTGCAGATGATGCAGGGATGGTTTCGGCTGCCATCATTTTGCCGTTCGCCATTTTAGGGGAAGGTTTAGCAGGGGGCAGAGGTTCTCTCCCTTCTTCCGGTTCAGGTAATTTTCATTTTAATATAGTTAAGTTTAATGCGGATGTTTTTATAAACGGCAAAAACAATATTATTAATGCGCGCGGCTCGCACGATAATTCATTTTCATTTTCAAGCGACAATCGTCTGCTTTTAAGAACATCCTGCGATGATTTTGCAAAAAAACTTAAATCTATCCTTATTAAGAATAATGCCGGAAAAATAATAATTCCGCAATCATCGGGTATCGGCGTTGTTAAAAAGGGAAAGTGATTAATGCAAAAATCATTATTAATCTTCATAAAAGAGAATTAAACCCATCATAAATAATATGATAGTGAAAGCAAGACAATAGTAAGGCAACGGCCAATTATTGTTGAGCCGCATTTCTGAAAGCGACGGGCAAGAGGAGAATAAAGAATTAAAATCGGAAAAGAAATTTTCGATGGACAAGGGCAATGATATAACTGATAGCAAGATAAAAATGGAAACAAAATAGTACCGGAATAATCTTTAATACTAAATAATGGGGGAATTGCAATATGGATATTAAAAATGCGGCTTACCCTGCCTTGCATTTATGGTGGAGGTACACATGGAGAATATGGTTATTTCTTTTTGCGATAGGTAGCCTGCTTGTTATCATAGGAAGCCTTTCGGTGGGTGAAAGCGGTATGATGTTTTTTGCCGAAATGATGAAAAACCATCTATACCGTTATACGCCCTATAATATGAAAGTAATGGGTATAATGACCGCGCTTATATTAATATTTTTTATTGCGGCGTTATTTTTTGGCATATGGCTGTTTCGTTCAGAGCTTTTTAAGAAAAATTTCGTTTTTAACGACAAACCGGAAAGATTTTCTGTAAGTTACGATAATACGATTTTAAATATTCCCGTATCGTGGAATAATGCCTTAGGGCTTTGGTGGGGTGTTGTCTGGCGCGGATTTGTTTTAGGTATTATTGCGCGGCTGCTATTTTTCTGGACAGGTCCTTTAATGATGCTGATTAATATTGCCGTAAGTTATTTGGCATTTTTATGGCTTTTATCATATAATTACGGAAAAACTAAGATAATCGTATCGGCATCAACCGATGATGATTTCACTAATAACGGCATTCAATATCCTAAAATGGATAAATAGGTTATAACCCTAATCCCGATTTAGAAATTTATTTTCTGGATTCCTGCTTTCGCAGGAATGACTTTGAGAGGATTTATCGTTTCACTCGTTGGGTGTCCCAACCCGCTTCAGCAGGAATCCAGATTTGCTTAGCATTGGAATATATAAATATTTTCTAAATCGGGATTAGGGTTATAAGATTTATGTTTCATGTGAAACAAATTTTTAGCAAATCAGGACTTATGGCATCTCATCAATAAAATACCGACGGCGGCAGGCGTAATACCGGAAATCCTGCCGGCTTCGGCGATGGTTTCGGGCTTAATCTTATTAAGTTTTTCGATTACTTCGAGCGACAGACCCGGAATTGTATTAAAATCAATATCTTTACTTAACTTAATGCCCTCAAATTTTTTTAACCGGCTGATTTCTTCCTTTTGCCTGTTGATATAGCCCTCGTATTTGATAAAAAGCTGTGCCCTGTTTAGTATATCCCTTCCGAATTTGTCGATTTCCGCCCCAAATTCATTCATAAGATTTTCCATCGCAACATCCGGCCGCTTTAACAGGTCGTAATATTTTCCGTTTTCATAGGATTTTAAAAAAGATAATAATTCATTAAACCTGGATAATCTGTCTTTATATATAGAGTATCTTTCTTCGTCTAACAAGCCTGCCTCTTTGCCGTATTCGCAAAGCCTGAAATCGGCATTGTCTTCCCGCAACAAAAGCCTGTATTCGGCTCTGGATGTAAACATTCTATAAGGTTCGGCGGTTCCAAGCGTAATTAAATCGTCGATTAAAACTCCTATATACGCCTCGTCTCTTGCAAGTATCAGAGGCTTTTCGCCCTTAATCTTCAAAGCGGCGTTAATTCCGGCGATAATCCCCTGAGCCGCCGCCTCTTCATAGCCCGATGTTCCGTTAATCTGCCCCGCCAGAAAAAGATTTTCGATATTTTTGGTTTCTAAAGAATGTTTAAGCTGGACGGGCAGTACATAATCGTATTCAATGGCATATCCCGGCCTCATGATTTTAACATCTTCAAGCCCTTTTATCGTTCTTAAAAATTTAAGCTGGGTATCCAACGGCAGGCTTGTCGAAAGCCCGTTCGGATAGTATTCGACGGAATCAAGGCTTTCCCTTTCCAAAAATATCTGGTGCCTTTCTTTATCTTTAAACCTGACGACCTTATCCTCTATGGACGGGCAGTACCTCGGCCCGACGCCCTTGATAACCCCGCAATATAAAGGGGATTTATCGAGATCGCTTAAAATTATATTATGGGTTTTTTCATTGGTGTAGGTTATATAACAGCTGATGCCGTTCGTGATATTCTTATCCGCAATGGAAAAAGGTATAAAATCGTCCTCGCCTTTTTGCTCCTCAAGCCCGGAAAAATCGATCGTTCTTCCGTCTAATCTTGGGGTTGTGCCTGTTTTAAGCCTTCCGAGTTCAAGACCGTTTTCGATTAAACTTAAAGAAAGCTTATCGGCGGCAAAATCCCCCGCCCTTCCAGCGCTATAATTAAAAAGCCCGATGTGGATAAGCCCCTTTAAAAATGTTCCGGTAGTTAAAATAACCGCATTGGAATAAAGGTTTTCGCCTGTCCATAAAACAACCCCTTCCGCTCTTCCTTGATTTACAATTAATGAATCGACCATGGATTGAATTATGGTTAAATTTCCGGCCGATTCAAGAGCATTTTTCATATAAGCTTTATAACGAAACATGTCTGCCTGAGCGCGGGAAGACCTGACTGCGGGGCCTTTTTTGGTGTTAAGCGTTCTAAACTGGATGCCTGTTTTATCTATCGCCTTGCCCATTTCTCCGCCAAGGGCGTCTATTTCCCTTACGAGATGCCCTTTGGCTAAACCGCCTATTGCCGGGTTGCAGGACATCTGTCCGATATTGTCTAAATTAATAGTTATGACGGCGGCGCTCAAGCCGATTTTTGCGGCCGCCAAAGCGGCTTCTATGCCTGCATGTCCGGCACCGACGACAATTACATCGAAAAAATTATCTTTGTCTTTTTTTATAATCATTAATTTTGTCCAAAATAAAATTTTTTACTTGCTATATTTACTTATTATACAAAAATAACTCAAAATTGCCGATAGAAATCTTTGAAACTGTTTCAACATATTATAAAATTCTGGATTCCTGCCTACGCAGGAATGACGCCTGTTGAATGAAAAGTTAAATTCAGGGATTGTCATTCCTGCGTAGGCAGGAATCCAGAAAAGAAATTTTCTATCGGCAATTTTGGGAATAACCACAGAATAACCACAACATTTGACATATTTATTTTTGGTGATATACTCAAATTAAATTTGACATCCTAATCAACTTAATTAATTCTTATAATTTTTAAGATTAAATACGGAGGGGCAAAATGCAGGTTTCAAGGCGCTCGTTCATTAAAGGGGTATTGATAGCCTCAATAATCGGGGAAACCGATTTATTCGGCCTGTCCATGGATAAAGCCATGGCGGAATCAAGAACATTAAAAATAGAAAAGGCAAAAGAAACTAAAAGCATCTGTCCGTTTTGCGCAGTAGGATGCAGTATGATAGCATATTCTACGGGAGACGGTTCCGTAAACGCAAGGCCGTCTATTATGCATATAGAAGGCGATCCCGACAGCCCGATAAATCAGGGAAGGCTCTGCGCGAAAGGCTCCGCGACAATGCAGATAACGGTAAATAAAAACAGGGTTAAAGCCCCTCTTTACAGAAGAAAGGGTTCAAAAGAGTGGGAAGAGGTTTCATGGGATTTTGCATTGGATAGAATTGCGTTGCTTATTAAAGAAGAAAGGGATAAGAATTTTATAACAAAAGACAATGAAGGCTACGCTTTAAATCAGCTTCCGACTATCGCCGCGGTAGGAGGTTCCCCCTGCGCAAACGAAAACAACTACCTTTTTGTAAAAGCTATGAGGTCGCTTGGTCTCGTCTATATAGACGGACAGGCAAGGATATGACACGCTCCCACAGTGGTCAGTTTGGCCGCTTCCTTTGGTCGTGGGGCAATGACAAATCATTGGATAGATCTGAAAAACTCGGATGTCGTGATGGTAATGGGCGCAAACCCTGCTGAAAATCATCCTGTCGGCTTCAGATGGGCGCTAAAAGCGCGCGAGAAAAAAAATGCAAAAATAGTAGTAATAGATCCCCGTTTAACCCGAACCGCGGCGGTTGCCGATATTTTTATCCCTTTGAGGTCCGGAACCGACATTGCGTTTTTAGGCTGGCTCATCAATTACACCGTCTCCAACAATTTATATTTTAAAGAATATGTCGTAAATTATACCAACGCCCCGTTCCTTGTTAAAAGTAATTTCGGATTCAGGGACGGCCTTTTCAGCGGCTACATTGAAAACGAACATAAATACGACACCGAAAGCTGGGGCTTCCAGCTTGATACAAAGGGCAATGTTCTGAAAGATATTTCGCTTGAAAATCCGCAATCCGTTTTTCAAATAGTCAAAAAGCATTATTCAAGATACACCGCCGAAACGGTTTCTAAAATAACAGGAGTATCCGAAGAAAAGCTAATCGAAGCCGCGCATGTTATATGTTCCACCGGCAATCCAAATACGGTCGGAACCGTAATGTATGCAGTCGGATGGACTCAGCATACCGTCGGCTCCCAAAATATAAGGGCGGCATCAATGCTTCAGCTTCTTTTAGGCAATATCGGAAGACCGGGGGGCGGCGTTAACGCCTTAAGAGGTCATGCGAATGTGCAGGGGCAGACGGATCACGGTCTTGTTGCCACAACTCTGCCCGGCTATCTTAAAATGCCTGCCAAAACGCAAATAGACCTAAAAACATATTTAAAAGAAAATACCCCTTCTAAAATAGATACGCATGCCGTAAACTACTGGTCTAATACTTCCAAATTTCTCGTCAGCCTGTTAAAGGCATGGTGGGGGGGCAATGCTACGAAAGAAAACGATTTTAATTATGAATACCTCCCGAAGCTTGACAGCAATACGACATGGATGTTCGCTTTTAACGCGATGTTTTACGGAAAGATAAACGGGCTTATAGATTTCGGAATGAATCCGGCGTGCGTGGGTCCAAATTCCGATAAAATGCTTGCTTCGCTCGGAAGGCTGAAGTGGCTTGTCGTCATAGACCCTTTTGCCCATGAAACCGCATGTTTCTGGAAAAGGCCGGGGAATGATTATGATTCCAAGGGGATAGCCGCTAATTCCGCAGATATCGATACGGAGGTTTTCATGCTTCCCTCTTCCGACTGGATAGAGGAGGATGGTTCCTTTACAAATAGCGGCAGGTGGGTACAATGGAAATATAAATCTTACGACCCCGCGCATAACGCAAAATCCGATACATGGATAATATCTAATATTTTCTTGAAAATCAGGAAACTGTACGAGAAAAGCGGAGGGGTATTCCCTGAACCAATTACAAAACTATCGTGGAATTATGAGGATATATATTCCCCTACAAAGGAGGAAATAGCAAAAGAGATTAACGGAAGAGACCTAAAAACGGGGAAGCTGCTTCCTTCATTTGTCGTTTTAAAAGACGACGGCAGCACTTCCAGCGGAAACTGGATATATTCAGGGTCGTTTACGGAAGCTGGAAATATGATGAAAAGGAAAAAACTGACGGATAATACCAAAATGGGCATGTTCCATGAGTGGTCATGGAGCTGGCCGGTCAACAGGAGGATACTGTACAACAGGGCATCCGCCGACATTAAGGGAAATCCATGGAATGAAAAACTTCGCGCTTTATGGTGGAACGGCAAGGAATGGGTGGGCGATGTGCCTGATTATCCGCCGACAGCCCCGCCTTCAAAAGAAATCGGTCCTTTTATTATGACTAACAGCGGTTATGCCAATATATTTTCCAGCGCCCTTGTCGATGGTCCTATTGCCGAACATTATGAACCTATAGAATCGCCCACGGTTAACATTCTTCATCCGAATGTTTCGATAAACCCGGCGGTAAAATTTTTTAAAGACAAGCTCGACATTATCGGAAAATCCTCCAAATATCCTTATGTATGCACGACTTACAGGGTTGCCGAACATGAGCATTACCTTACCCGATGGGTTCCGTATCTCGTCGAAATAATGCCGGATTTTTTCGTCGAGCTTCCCCATGAACTTGCAAAAGAAAAAGATATTCAAAACGGGGACAAGGTTAAGGTATCTTCGGCAAGAGGCGAGGTCGTCGGCGTCGCGGTCGTTACAAAAAGAATCGAACCGCTTATCGTCAACGGTAAAAAGGTATGGCAGATAGGCGTTCCGCTTCACTGGGGGTACGAAGGATTGGTTAAGGGTCCTCTTGCAAACTTGCTTACTCTTACTGTCGGAGACCCGAATGCCTTCACGCCGGAATACAAAACATTCCTTGTTAATATTTCTAAACCGTAAGGAGAGATTATCATGATTAATAATAGTATAGCCATAAAAAACGCTTCGGCTGTTTCGTCAAATTCACCTGCTATAAGAACGGAAATGCCCGAATTAGTTAAGCTTATAGACCTCTCAAGATGCACCGGGTGCAAGGCTTGCGAGGTGGCGTGCAAGGAATGGAACAACCTGCCCCCGGATAAAACCGAAAACTTCGGAAGCATGCAGCTTCACCGCTCGCTTACTCCTACGACATGGACGATGGTATATTTTAACGAAGCCGTAATAGACGGAAATGTCAAATACCTTATGAGAAAAAACGGATGCATGCATTGCGAAAATCCGGCCTGTCTTACCGCATGCCCTTCCCCTTATGCTATCGTTCAATATGAAAACGGCATAGTGGATTTCAATCAGGACAAATGCACCGGCTGCCAATTTTGCGTCTCGGCCTGCCCGTTCAATATTCCCCAATTTGACTCCGTATCCAATAGGGTATATAAATGCACGCTTTGCATAGACAGAATAGACGCGGGGCTTCCCCCTTCGTGCGCCAAAGCCTGTCCTACTTCCGCTATAACATTTGGAGAAAAACATAAGATATTGGACAACGCAAAGACGGAAATTAAAAAACTTGTAAAAAGAGGGTTTAAAAACGCAAAGCTATACAGCCCCAAAGGCGTCGGCGGAACCCATGTTATGACTATCCTTCCATACGGAAATAATACGGAAGATTACGAACTCCCAAAAAATCCCGAAGTTTCGCCGCTTACGACATTCACTAAGGGTCCGCTTGCGGTATTCGGAGGTTTATTTATGGGGCTGACCACTCTCGGTTCGTTTGCGCACCTCATAACCGCCGGACAGTCGAAAGCGCCGGAAGCTTTAGCCGCTAAAGAGGGCAAAGAGGAGGAAATAGACAGGCATAATCTTGCAACCAGAATTATTCACTGGACTGTGGCAATTTCCGCCGTTTTGCTCATTGTATCGGGGTTATCCCTTTATTCCCCGAAACTTTTCTGGCTGTCAAATATCCTTGGCGGACCGCAGTCTTCCCGGTTCCTTCACCCGTGGATAGGGGTTATATTCCTTATATCGTTCGGCCTCCTTTTTATCAGATGGTTTAAGGATATGGCGATAAAGCCGTATGATATAGATTTCATTAAAAATATATATTCGTACTTGATTCATGACGAAAAAAATATCGTTAAATCGGATAAATTTAACGGCGGACAAAAGTTGGTCTTCTGGTGTTTTTCGGCGGGGCTCGCACTGCTTTTTATCTCGGGACTGTTTATATGGTTTCCCGGTTTTTTCGGCTCCTTTGCGGCAAGATTCGGCCTTTTTCTTCACGAGTTGACGGCAATATTTTTTATAAGCGCGATAATAGCGCACTTTTATCTGAGCTTAATAGCCATCCCCGGTTCGCTCGCCGGCATGATTACGGGAAAAGTAAAATCGTCATGGGCAAGATTCCATCACGGATTATGGCTTAACGGCAATAAATAAGGAGATACGAAACGATGGATAGTTTTGAGCAGGTAATAAAAAATATCGACCTTAAGTTATATGCTTTAGGCAAAAGAAAGGAGGCGGGGGCAGACCTTGAAGGCGTATCCGACATTTATAAAAATATCCTTATTTCGCAAAAAAACCTTGTTTCAAAAATTTTAAAGGAAAATATTAAAGATATTTACAGCTTGCCTTTGCCTGTAAGGGGGAAAACTTTTGACCGCCCGCTTATCGGAAACATGAATGTTAATGTTGCCTGCATAGCAAATCTGTTTGATTTTTTTATTAAAAACATTCCGTTGCATAGCATTTCATCCGGTTTAAATAATGATATAGAAAAATATGCGCGCAATTTTTTTAATGATAATTATGATTATTTGACACGCCTTAAATCGGACGAGATTATTTTATTTGAGGGATTTTTAAGACCATTTTTGGAGTCTATGGCTATATGTATGAAAAATAAAGATGGTCAGGGTCTCAGCGAATATAATTCCAATGATAACCTCGATAATTTTAGCAATACCTGCTCTTTTTGCGGCAGTGAGCCTTCTTACGGTTTTTTAAAATCCGATGATGAAACGCAAAATTATTTAATGCTTGAATGTTCAAAGTGCGGAAGCGCATGGCGATATTACAGGGTTCAGTGTGTTTTTTGCGGCGAGGAAGACCCCTCTAAGTTAGAAATTTTCAAATCCGATGAATACGGCAATGCCTGTCTGCAATACTGCAAGATATGCAAAAATTATTTTAAGATAATCGACCTTAGAAACGACCAGACTCTTATACCCGAGATTGAGGATATTCTTACTATCCCTCTCGATATCTGGATGCATAAAAATATGCCCTTAGAAATTTCCGCAAATACGGTTGCGTAATATCTCCAAAAACTACAAAGCCACCCCCGGTTTATTGCATAATTTGTATAATTACATTAGCAAAACAAGCATTAACAATAACCGGAAAGGTGGTTATGAAAATTACCCTGTTATCTTCGAGGTCGGTATTGCATAAACCCAGCCGAAATTACTTCCGATAAACATCGTATGGTCAACTATAACCGCATTCTGCGGGCCGAAGCCGCCGTTGCCCGAAACATATACATGGATAATTTTTCCGTTCGCCTTATTCACCGCAAATATCTTTCCGTTGCCAACCGGAAAGAACAGGTCTTGGCCCTGAATGCTCGGGGCGGCTTTCATCCTGACATGCAATGGGGTTTTCCAAAGAATCCTGCCTGTTTTTGCATCTAAAGCATAAGCCGTAGCCGTAACCGGACTTCCCGTATAAACAACCCCTTTGTAAATCATCGGAACGGCATCTTTATTTCTTGGCGGCACAATACCCTCGCCAAGATTAGTTGACCATAAAATTTTTCCGTTTTTCGCATTGAAGCCAATTTCGACGCTTGAAGAACGATGAATGCCGGGGGCTTTATGTTCAATCTGTATGACGGCTATACCATTTTTTACGGAAACCGCGGGAGAACCGTCTCCCATTGAACTGGAAAACACCTCCTCCGGCATAACTTTCCATGCGAGTTTACCCGCATCGGCATTTACGGCATAAAGATAATTTGGGTGCGTTCCGCCCATAATAATTAAATTATGATACCTCGCAGCCGACGACATACTTACAAACGATTTAATATATACCTTCCATAAGAGTTTGCCTGTGGCGGCATCAAGAGCATAAATATGCCCGTCGCCGTTGCCGAAAATAAATTTATTTTTATAGTAAACACCCGTCGGCATATCTTCGCCTTTTGTGTGATAAGCCCAAACAAGATGGCCATTTTTTGCATTTAACGCATACACTCCGCTAATATCGACTCCCCTGATAACTTGAGCGCCCGGAACGCCGAATTTTACAGCATGGGAATATGCAAAAACAGAATTACCGCCTCCTACATATACCAATTCGCCCCTCGAAGTATTCGCAACAATAGGGGTTGACATAATTTGGTTTAAGACATTAGCCTTCCAGATAAGCTTCCCGTTTGCCGCATTAATGGCATAAACATAACCGTTATCATTTGGCGCAAAGACCACGCCTTTAACAACTGCAACGCCGATCGGTATGCCGATAAGATCGCGGACATTGGTGATGCCGACATACTTCTTTTTAATCAGTGGTACAGGCATATCAAAAGGTATCGCGTCTTTAACCCCAAACTTCCAAGAAACGGCGGCGGCTTTTTCACCGGATTTGTTAAATGTTGCGGCATGTCCCGGATTTAAAGCGTACATGTGCCAGCTTGACGGGTAAACCACGCCGGCTATGCCGGGCACGGAAGTAACGGACGGCTTGGAAACTTTTTTTGCGCATCCTGAAAGAAAAAACATTCCGCTGATTGCAATTAATGCAATCAGAGCAATGCCTGATAAGTTCCTTTTCATTCTTGTCCCCCATTTTAATTAATTAAGATTAATTTTAACTCTCCTGCGGCGCTTCGCTTAAGGTTGGTAAAAAACACCCCATTATATTATTTCCCGATGCAAAACTCTTTGAAAAGCTTATCGAGTATATCTTCATTTGTAACGCCGCCGATTATTTCATCCAGATAACAGGTAGCCTCCCTTAAATCAATTGATATAAGTTCGAGAGGTTCCTTACGTTTATATTTCTCAATCCCTTTTTGTAATAAGTCGTAAGATTTTTCTAGTAATGCCTTTTGCCTTATAGTCGTAATGCTGACATCTTCTTTAACGCCGCTTTCTATTTTTAAAATTATATCGTAAAGGGCATCTTTTAACAAATCTATTCCGATATTATTTTTAACGCTCATCGAAACCAACTTTGATGATGCAAATTGATCAACCGCCTTCCTAAATAGCTCGTCCTTTTTATTTATTAAATCGCCTGGCGGCAATAAATCAATCTTATTCAAAACTAAAATCACATTTTTAAGCTTGAGTATTTCATAATCTACGGTGAAATTAAAATCCGTAAAATCATCCTGCGCATCGCAAATATAAATTACTATATCGGCTTTTTCGATTTGAATGTGCGTTAATTTTATACCTTCACTTTCGATTAAATCATTGGATTTACGCAATCCCGCGGTATCGACGACTTTTATCGGTTTATTGAATAAAAATATATTGTCTTCGATGTAATCCCTCGTGGTTCCGGGCATATCCGAAACGATTGCCCTGTTTTTTCCCAGCAAGGCATTTAAAAGACTGGACTTTCCGGCATTAGGTTTTCCTGCTATAACAACGCTTAAACCCTGCCTGTTTAAGTTATAATTTTCATAAGAGTTAATCAAATCTTTAATTGAACCTGCAAGATTATAAGCCGCTTTAAAGAACGCGCTATCTATATCTTTAAACTCTTCCTCCGGAAAATCGATTAACGCTTCCACCGCAGCCAAAAGATAAAGATAATCATCTTTAACGGCTTTTATCCTTTTTTCCAGAAGGCCGTTTAATTCGTTGTTGGCAATCAAAAGCGTCTTTACCGAATTAGCCTTTATAATTTCTAAAATTGCCTCTGCCTTAATAAGGTTTATTTTGTTATTTAGGTATGCCCTTTTGGTGAATTCCCCGTTATAAGCAAGCCTCGCCCCCGATTTCAGTATGATTTCAAGAATATAGCGCGTATTGAATATGCCTCCGTGGGGATATATCTCGAACATATCCTCGCCGGTGTATGAATCCGGACCTTTTATATAAATGCAGGCGGCTTCATCTATAAAGGAACCTATAAACGGATCATAAATCCTGCCGGCGTAAAAATAACGCGGCGTAAGCGGATAAGCGCTTTTGCCGTACGGCCTAAAAATTTTTCCTATAATAGTTATAGAGTCTTTTCCTGAAGCCCGTATAATGCTTATAGCGCCCTCGCCGGCGGGGGAAGATATTGCGCAAATAGTGTCGATTTCTTTAAAAAGCGAGGATTTAACGGCCATTTTTAGCTAACCTTAAAGCCATATAAAGGCATATGGATTATATAATAACCATGCAACTAAAATAACGAAACAACCTTGGATTTATCCAGTTTACCCGTCTAATAATTAAGCAAATTTTCTATTAATAATATATTGTTGGGCGATGGTTAATATATTGTTAACCGTCCAGTATAAAAGAAGCCCTGCAGGAAAGTGGATAAAAACAAAGGTAAAAACTATCGGAAGGATTAACATTATTTTAGCCTGAGTGGGGTCCCCGATAACGGGGTTCATTTTTTGCGAAATCAACATGGTCAGCCCCATCAAAACGGGTAAAATATAATAAGGATCCTGGATTGAAAGATTATGTATCCAGAAGACAAACGGCGCGTTTCTAAGCTGTATGGACATTAAAAGCGTCATATACAAGCCGTAAAAAACCGGAATTTGCAATATCATAGGCAGGCATCCGCCGAAAGGGTTGACTCTGCTTTCTTTATAAAGTTCCATAATTTTTTTATTTAATTCTGTCTTGTTGTCTTTATATCTTTCCCTTAATTCGTTTATTTTAGGGGTTAACTTTTGCATCTGTTTCATCGATTTAAAACCCGTATAGGTAAGCGGATAAAAAACGATTCTTATGGCCAAAACAAGGAGTATTATTGCAAGACCGTAATTATGAACAAAGCCGTAAAAAAATTCCAGTACGTGCAATAAAATTATCGAGAAAAATCCAAAAAATCCAAAATCCAGAGTTGAATTAAGGCTGTGCCCCAGCGGCGTAAGCAGGGATAATTTTTTTGGACCGCCGTAAACATTCAAAGAAATATCGGCGGTTTTTTTAGGAGAAACCAATACCGTTTTAGGAATTATAAAAGAGATTATTTCGCCGGTTTTTTTAACGGAAACGGTATTGCCGGGCGATACCGCCGCAAGCATAAAGTATTTTGAGTTAAAACCCGCAAACGAAATATCTCCTTTATATTTTGTGGTTTGGGTCGTATCAGGTGTTACAGAACCTTTATTAATATAAATAACCGGCGAAAAATTGATGTAATTTAAATTTTTAGAAACAGGTTTTAAGGTAGCCGAAAGAACATAATGACCCTTGAATATTATAGGTTTATTTGTAAGGTTTTTAATAGAAATGTCATTAGTTAAAAGATATTTTCCGTTTAAAAATTTATAGTCCTTTACTAAGATTATCTTATTATTAATATCGTAAAAAAATTTAATCGAATCTTTTTCTTTTTTTATGTTTACAAGCTTAAGGGACGATTGGGCATTTTGGGGAATAAAATTAATTATCTGCGCTGTTTTTTGCGTGTTTGCCAGATTAACCTTGTTTTCTAAATTTTTTTCGGTATATGAATAATTTAAAAGATTTAATTTGGAAACGGCGCCGTCTGGTATGTTAAACATTGCATAAATTTTGTCCCCTTTATATGATACGCTTTTGATGGATTGGACGGATTTTGATACGGCAATCAGCTTTTTAGATTTGGAAGGGGCATTTTTTTCTACGACAGGTTCCTTGGTCTGCGCCTGCGTAATCTTGCTGCTTGTAGCCCCCGGCTTGGTAACCGCGGCCTTGTTTTGCCCTGTATGGGGCATAAGATAGCCCCATGCTAAAATTAAGATAACGGATAAAATTGACGCGATTATAATTCTTTTTTCCAAAAAAATTCTCCATTAAAAATATTAGTTTCTGGGAACAGGGTCGTATCCGCCTTTCGATAAAGGATTGCACCTTAAAATCCTGTACGAAGATAGATATAAAGCTTTGATAAAGCCAAAAGACTTAAAACATTCAAGCGCATACTCCGAACAAGTTGGATAAAACCTGCAGCTTTGCGGCAGTAAGGGAGATATCAATCTCTTATAAAAATTTATTATTCCTATAAAAATTTTATTTAGAATTTTCATTTTATTAACAAAAACTCAAGTTCATCGGATAATTGGCGCTTGGAAGAAGGATGCCTTGCAATCAGGATTGCGCAATCGATTTTTTTAAGGTTATATTGATTAAGCCTTATAAATTCTTTAATCTGCCTTTTTAACTTATTTCGCCTTGCCGAATTTAAGAGCTTTTTTTTAAAAGATATTAAAAATTTAAACCGATCGGATTCGGTATAAAAGATAATCGAGCTTTTTTGAAGTTTTTTACTGCCTTTATTAAAGATATAGTTAATATATCCTTTATCTTTTAGTTTAAAACTATCCCTTAATTTAAACCTGATAGGTGAAATAGCCATTAAAGCCGGCGCTAAAAATAAATATATTTTTGGTAATCGATAAAAAATTTACAAGAGTAAAAAATTATTTGGAACTTATAACGGGAACCAGTATCTTGCGCCCTTTTCTTCTGCGTCTTGATAAAACTAATCTTCCGTTCTTTGTACTCATGCGGCTCAAAAAACCGTGAGTTCTCTTTCTTTTTAATTTACTGGGTTGAAATGTTCGTTTCATAAGGTTGCTCCAAACTAAATTTTAAAATTATGATAAATTTTAATTAAAGCAAATAAGAATAAAGATGTCAAGAATTTTTATTTTCACACTTTAAAGCCAAAATATGCTATTATAAGGGTGCAAGAAGAAATTTATTCACTAACATATTGATTTTATTATAAAAAATTTATTATAATATTATTGAAATATATTTAAAAATTTGATAAGGTTTTAATTATCGCATATTTTTATTTTGTTTTATTTTAAAATTTATTAAAAGTATTAAATTAATTTAAATAAATCTTAAATTTTAAAATATAACTTATCGTAATTATTATACTTTTAGAGTTATCAACAAGTGTTGATAACTCTGTTTAATTCTAATATTCCTCTTATTATAAATAATACTAAAATAATAAATTTATGGATTTTGTAGAACCTTTATTGGAAGAATTAAGAAAAGAGATAGGCAGTAATAATTTTAATATCTGGTTTATCCCTGCCAATATTACATTAAATAAAAATACCATAACCTTTTCTGTCCCTAATAAATTCTTTAAAGATATTATAAACGAATCTTATAAAGATATTATTTTAAATATCTGGAAAAAACTAAACAATAACGATGAATTAAATTTTATTTACGATATAAACGACGAAAACGGCTATGATATTAAAAATTATTATCAAAACCTGATTAAATTGGATAATAACAAAATTAATCAGGAAGAAAATAATGGCTGTTTAACCAGAGTATCTTTAACCGCGCAGCCTGATACAGAAAATAAACCTGCGAATAAAAAAAATCCTAAAAAGAATTATATAAATTTAAATCCCAAATACACTTTCGAAAATTTCGTTATAGGCTCCGGAAATCAGTTTGCGCATGCGGCTAGCTTTGCCGTCGCCAATCTCCCCGGGCAAACATATAATCCAATGTTTATCTATAGCGATGTCGGGCTTGGCAAAACGCATTTGCTCAATGCTATCGCTAATAAAATACTTAAAGAAAAGGATTTAAATATATGCCTTGTTTCATCGGAAAAATTTACAAATGAAATGATTACTTCCATAAGGGATGATAAGATGGTAGAATTTAGGAATAAATATAGAAATGTCGATGTGCTTTTAATAGACGATATACAATTTATTGCAGGAAAAGAACGCACTCAGGAGGAGTTTTTTTATACCTTTAATTCGTTATATGAAAACCAGAAACAGATCGTCGTTTCAAGCGATAAAATTCCAAGGGATATTATAAGCCTCGAAGAAAGAATAAGATCAAGATTTGAATGGGGATTAATAGCAGATATTCAACCGCCCGATTTTGAAACCAGGATAGCAATCCTTAAAAAAAAGGCTTTCCTTAATAATATAGATTTTCCAGACGATGTTCTAAATCTTTTGGCGGATAAAATTAATTCTAATATAAGAGAATTAGAGGGCGCAATGATTAAAATCGCCGCCTTTTCGTCGTTTACCGGAAAACCTATTTCAATAGACCTTGCGAGAGAGGCTACTTTAAATATTTTAAAGGAAGAAGAAAAGGTTATTACGGCAGAGGCGGTAATAAAAGTTGTCTGTAATTATTTTAATATTAAAATCTGCGATATTAAATCAAATAAAAAATTAAAGGAATTTGTCGTTCCCAGGCAATTAGCGATGTATTTAATAAGGAATCATACTAATTTATCGTTTCCCGAAATAGGCGACAAATTTGGCGGCAAGGATCATTCATCTATTGTTTATGCGGTTAATAAAGTTAAAAAAATGCTAAAGAATAACGATGAATTAGAAAAAACTTTAGATACTATTATCAAAATAATTAAAAAATAGTTTATATAAAATTAATAAAATATTGTTGATAAAAATGTTTAATTCATGTTTATATCGTGTTTAAAAAAAATAATTAAAAAAAATTAAACAATGTTTTTTAGAAAAGGCATGAAAATTACACATACTATTAAACAATATATTATTTAATAATTCTAAATAGTTATAGAGTTATAAACAGATTAAACACCACTATTACTATTAGGTTTTTAAAATATTATTAAATTAATAATAATAATAGGAAAATTAAAAAATGTTAAATTTTAAAATTAAAAAGGAGAGTTTTTTAAATTGCTTATTTATAGTTCAAGGGGCATCCGAAAGAAAAGGAACCCTGCCTATTCTTTCCAATCTTTTAATAGAAAATATAGGAAAAGATTCTATTAAAATAAGCGCAACGGATTTAGAAATTAGCATTATAACATACTGCAAAGCGGAAGTTATCTCCGAAGGCAAGGTTGCCGTAAATTCAAAAAAAACTTACGGCATCGTAAGAGAATTTCCTGAAAGTAAAAATGAAGACGGCATTGTTATAAGTTTTAAAGAAAACGATTCAGGGATTGTTACTATCAGCTATAAAAAAACGGTTTTTAAATTAACAACGGTGCCCGCCATAGATTATCCGACGATTGTTGATTTTAAATCGGAAGATAATTTTAATATCGATTTTAAAATATTAAAGAAACTTATTAATAATGTTATATTTTCCACAGCGGCGAACGAAGAGACAAAGAGAAATCTTACGGGCGTATATTTTGTTTTGGTTAATTTAAACGGACAGAATTATCTCAGATTAGTTGCAACCGATGGGCATAGATTAGCTTTAGCTCAAGCGGAAATTATTTATAGCGGTAAAACAAATGAAGGTATTTATGATTTATTAAAAAATGGAGTGATAATACCTAAAAAGGTTTTAGCCGAGATTTTAAAGTTGGATAAATCTGATTCGGTTAATATTTCAATAAATTCAAATAATATATTTTTTAATTTTACAGGAAAATTTACCGCTCCGCTCCCTGCCGAAGGTCCGACAAAACCCCTTAAAGATTTGGGTAGCGCAGATATTCCTATAAAGGGTACCGAGCTTATATCCAGATTAATCGAAGGAAAATTTCCTGACTATCAAACCGTAATACCTAAAGATAATTATAAGACATCGATAATAAATACTAAGAATTTTTTTAATTCGATTAAAAGGGTTTCTTTATTAGCCGAGGAAAAAAGCCATTCTATAGAACTAAGTTTCAGCGATAATAATTTATTAATTAAAACGGTAAATACAAGCGTTGGAGAGGCAAGCGACGAATTAGATATTAAATATAGCGGCGAACCCATAAGTATTAAATTAAATTCAAGGTATATTATGGATTTTATCTTAAATATTATGGAGGAAAATATAAAAGTCAAATTTAACACGATTTACACCCCTTTTGTTGTTGAACCCTTCACGGGTGATAACGAAAGCGGTGATAAAATAATGGAAATTATAGGCGTATTTATGCCTATGAGATATTAATATATTAAAAAATGGGGTAATTAATGAGCGAAAACGAAAAAAATTTATATAAAGATAATACCGGAACCTATAAGGGTTCCGATATTCAAGTTTTGGAAGGATTGGAGGCCGTTAGAAAGATACCCGGAATGTATATAGGTTCAACCGGCATAGAAGGACTTCACCATTTAGTTTACGAGGTTGTGGATAACAGCATCGACGAAGCATTGGCCGGCTATTGTAAAAATATATATGTCCGCATCAACATTAACGGCAGTATTACCGTAGAAGATGACGGAAGAGGGATTCCTGTGGATATTCACGAACCCCAGGGTGTTTCCGCGGCACAGGTTGTTCTTACCGTACTTCATGCCGGAGGCAAGTTTGATAAAAAATCATATAAAGTATCCGGCGGTCTTCACGGCGTCGGCATCTCCGTCGTGAACGCTTTATCGAAAAGATTGGATATGGAAATATACAGAGACGGTTATGTTTATAGGCAAAGTTATAGCAAAGGCGTCCCGCTCGGCAAACTTGAACAATGTGAAAAGACCACAAAAAGAGGAACATCCATAACCTTTTCACCCGATGACGAGATTATGGAGGTTAACAGCTTTGATTTTGATATATTATCAAACAGACTAAGGGAGCTTGCCTTTTTAAATGCAGGCATACATATAAATATTATAGACGAAATCAATAATAAATCACATGACTTTAAGTATGACGGCGGCATTAAATCTTTTGTCGAATATATAAATCAGAATAAAAGCGTCATTATAAAAGAACCGATTTTAATATCGGCAAAAAAAGACGATGTTATAACGGAAATCTCCCTTCAATATAACGACGGCTATTCCGAAATATTATATTCGTATGTAAACAATATCAACACAAAGGAAGGAGGGACGCATTTAGTAGGTTTTAAATCCGCTTTAACAAGGGTTATAAATAATTATTACACGGCAAATTTAGCTAATTTCAAAGATAGAGGCGGCAAACGCAACGAAGTTATTCAAATTTCAGGCGATGATGTAAGAGAGGGTTTAATCGCCGTTATAAGCGTTAAAATGCCCAATCCCCAGTTTGAAGGCCAAACTAAAACTAAACTCGGCAATAGCTTCGTTAAAGGTGTCGTTGAATCCCTTGTAAATGAAAAGCTTGCCGAATTTTTTGACGAAAATCCCCCTGTTGCAAAAATAATAGTGGAAAAAGCATTAGATGCCTCAAGGGCAAGAGAAGCTGCAAGAAAAGCAAAGGAACTTGTCAGGAGGAAAAGTTTATTAGATTTTTCATCTTTACCCGGAAAATTAGCCGATTGCCAGGAAAAAGACCCTTCACAGTGCGAAATATATATAGTAGAAGGGGACTCGGCAGGCGGCAGCGCCAAACAGGGGCGGGATAGGAAATATCAAGCTATACTACCCTTAAAAGGAAAGATATTAAATGTCGAAAAAGCCAGACTTGAAAAAATGCTGGGTTCAGAAGAGATAAAAATATTAATTACCGCCTTAGGCGGCGGAATCACCTCCGGTTCTAAAAAAGAAGAAAGTTTTTTTAATTTAGAAAAACTGAGATACCATAAGATAATCATAATGACCGATGCCGATGTCGATGGATCGCACATCAGGGCATTGCTGCTTACTTTTTTTTACAGATATATGAAAGAAGTTATAGAAAACAGTTATCTTTATATCGCTTTACCGCCGCTTTACAGGATTAAAAAGGGTAACGGCGAACATTATCTTAAAGATGAGGAATCCCTAGACGAATATCTCTTAAACGAGTCCCTTAATTCTTTAAGTGTTTATAGAAAGCCGGAAGGTTCGAACAAAGAACATATTTTAGATAAAAAATGGATTAAAGATGCGATTAATAAAATAAAAGCTTACAAGAGTTTAATCGATAAATTAAGTAAAATCCATATAAATAAAAAGATAGCGGAATACTTAATAAACGGCGATTTTATCGCAAACGATCTATTGATTGCCAAAGAGCAGGGGGCATCCCTCGGCCCAAAATATTCAGGCAAATTAGCCATGTTAATTAATGATTTTCAAAGCCTGAATTGCAATATAAGCGTCACAGGCGATGCCGATTTTGAAGACTATTTTAAAGTATCAATTCAATACGATAACTTTAATCCCCTTACTTATATCGATAAAAAGTTTTTAGACTCCATCGACTACAAAACAATTTATAATTTGGACAAAGAGATAAAATCCTTAGATTTTTCCAATTTGGTTGTTGTAGTAGAATCCAGAAAGTTTGAAATAAAAAATCCTGATGGATTTTATGACATTATTAAATCAAAAATTCCCCAAAATATTTCCATTCAAAGATATAAAGGTCTTGGAGAAATGAACCCGGAGCAACTCTGGCAAACAACTATGAACAAAGAGACGAGGACATTAAGAAAGGTTAATATAAACGACCTTGTGGAGGCAGATGGAATGTTTGACATTCTGATGGGCGATAAGGTTGAGCCGAGGCGTAAGTTTATTGAAGACAACGCCCTTAATGTGGTAAATTTGGATATTTAGCTTTAAAGAAGGGACGCGTTTTTATTTACTCCGGTTTTTGTTTATCGCTTTTAGCCTTCGACCTTTTCGTTGGGATTGTTTTGGCTGTTGTCGTTTGCACAGGTTTTTTTGAGCGGGTTTTTGACGCTTTGCCCGGTTTTCTTTTTGCCTGCCGTTTCTTTTTGCCTGCCGTCTTTTCGCCGGAAATCAGGTTTGGGGATTCCGCCTGCGGTTGCTCTTCGTTATTCAAAGGATTAATTTGATCTTTTAAATCCGAAGATGCTTTTTTAAACTCCCTGAGTCCCTTACCGAGAGTTTTGCCAAGTTCCGGAAGTTTCGTGGGACCGAATATTAATAGAGCAACTACGATAATAATAAGTATTTCTGGCGTTCCTATTCCAAACATTTTTTATTTCCTCTATAGAAAATTATATAATAATTTATTAAAATATTCAAATGGAACCCAAATCCTGATTTAGAAATTTATTTAATGGATTCCTGCCTACGCAGGAATGACAATAACGGAATTTTACTTTTTACCCAACTGGTGTCATTCCCGCGAAAGCGGGAATCCAGATTTACTTAACATTGGAATATCTAAAATAGTTTCTAAATCTGGATTTGGGTGAAAGGACTGAAATGTTATTCGTAAACGATATTTTCTACAGTATTCAGGGCGAATCTTCCTTTGCCGGTTATCCGTGTAAGTTCGTCAGGCTTGCGGGCTGCAACCTTAAATGTTCTTATTGCGATACCGAAGAGGCTTTAACGACCGAAAATTCCAGAAAACTATCCGTAAGCGAAATTGTTAATGATTTAAGTAAGATAGGCGGAAAAATAAGGCTTGTGGAGATTACCGGCGGCGAACCCTTAATTCAGGAAGCCGTTTATGGATTATTCGATGAATTGATAAAATTAAATTATACGGTATTATTAGAAACCAACGGGTCAATAGACTTAAAAAGCGTTCCCGGGCATGTTGTCAAAATTGTCGATATAAAATGTCCTTCAAGCGGTTTTTCCCATAAGAATAATTATAAAAATTTAGATTATATTACTGCAACGGATGAGCTGAAATTTGTTATAGGAACGGAAGATGATTATGCCTTTGCTAAAGATTTTTTAAAAAATAACTTGATAAAAACATCAAAAATTATATTCTCCGCGGCCTTTGCCGCTATGCCTTCGAAAGATCTGGCATTAAAAATATTAAAAGATGAATTGAATGTCAGGCTGGGGATACAGCTTCACAAAGTTCTGCAATTAAAATAAACCCGGTTTACGGCATCATCCTTCCACCCTTGCCCGATAATGTCATAATATTATTAAAAACAAAAATACAGATACCCGAAAACTCCATTAAGGCAAAAAAGCTAAGGGCTGAAATAGAATAAAATCCGGAAGACCCGTCTTCTGAAATAATCCATGTAAAAGCCATACCGATTAATCCTATATTGGTAAGGTAAAATTGAACCGTTACGAGTATTTCGCTATAAAGTTTAAAGCCGCTGAAACGGGGCAAAACATGATAACCCACGGAATATATCATCATAGCGATGAATCCTAACAAAAGAAAATGAACATGGGCTAAAAGCAAATAGTTAACCCACGGAGGATAAATTGCCATAACTAAGCCGAGACCCGCCCCGATAATTAAGTATAATAAAGAGGCTATGGTAAAGTATCTTATTACTGGACTCATTTGGAGGTTATTATATCAATTTAATCTTTTAATTTTTATGATTAATATCACAAATTTTTAGACTTATAATAAAGGCAATAGCCTTTCAGAAAGCAATCGGCGCATTTCGGATTTTTGGCAATGCAGTAAGTTCTGCCGTGATAAATAAGCCAGCGGTGCATTTTCATCCAGAGATTCGGAGGAATTATTGCGGTAAGGTCGTCCTCTGTTTTTTCGGGGGTTTTCTGGCTCACAAGCCCGATTCGATTTGCAACCCTGAATACATGGGTATCTACCGGAAACCGTTCTTCATTGAAGTAAGTGCCGAGTATTACATTGGCGGATTTTCTTCCGACTCCCGGAAGGCTGACTAACGAATCGAAATCCTTGGGAACTTCGTTATTGAAATTTTCGGTAAGTATTTTAGAGGCTTCTATAAGGTTTTTTGCCTTGTTGTGATACATGCCGCAGGTTTTAATCTCTTCTTCAAAATCTTTTAAATTTTTTTTGGCGAGGTCTGACGGTTTAATGTAGCGTTTAAACAAATCTGCGGTAATTATATTAACCCGTTTATCGGTACATTGGGCAGAAAGAACCACTGCTATTAAAAGCTGAAAGGCGTTGTTGAATTTTAAAAAGGGCTTTAGTTCTCCGTAATTTTTTTCAAAAAGTTTTACTATACCGCCTATATTCTTTTTTGCAAACATAGAATTAAGCATTTAGATATAATATATAATTATAATATCTCGAATACATTAAAGAAATATGGAATTTCGAATTTTGCGGATTCCAAAGAGTCGGAGCCGTGCACCACATTTCTTTCAATGCTTTCGGCATACATTTTTCTTATAGTTCCTTCCTTTGCGTCTTTCGGGTTTGTTGCCCCCATTAACTCACGATTTTTTAGAATAGCATTTTCAGCGGATAATACGATAAGGACGACAGGCCCTTCCGTCATAAAAGAAACTAAGCTGTTAAAAAAGGGACGTTCTTTATGGACATAGTAAAACCCTTCCGCTTCGCTTTTCGAAAGATGGACCTTTTTTATGGCCTTTATCTCAAAGCCGTTTTCCTCGAATAATCTAATAATATTTCCCGTTAACCCGTTTTTCACGCCATCCGGTTTTATAATGGAAAGTGTCCGCTCTATCATTTAATGTACCTCTTTATTTTAATATTATTTATTATTTATTGTTTTTAGTTTCTTTTGCAAATCCACTGTCATTCCGAAGGAAGCAGGAATCCAGAGTTTACCCTGTTATCTATTTGTTATTCTTAATTTCTTTTGCAAGCCTGAAACCGATTTCTATAGCTTTTTTGTTATAATCTTCAAAACCCTTAGGCACCCTTTTCATCAATGCCTGCTCAATCGACTCGTGAGAAACTATGCCGGAGAGTTCAACGAGAACGCCCAGCGCAATAATATTTAATCCTAAAAGCTTTCCCAGTTCCTCCCTTGCGGATTTAACCATATCGATAACATAAAGTTTGCCCTTAGCATTTGAAAAATCCGCCACAAGTTCTTTATCGGCAATTACGATGCCGTTATCTTTAACATCCTTGATATACTTGGTAAAAGACTCCTGCGTTAAGGCAACCATATAGTCAACCATTGTTGCCTTCGGGTATTCGATAGGGCTATCCGATATAATAACCTCGGATTTGCTGGAACCGCCCCTCGCTTCGGGGCCGTAAGATTGGGTTTGAACGGCATTTTTGTTTTCGTATATCGCAGCCGCATCTGCCAGTATAATGCCTGCAAGGATTAAACCCTGACCGCCGGAACCCGCAAATCTAAACTCAGTCCTGTCACTCATATTAAGTTATCCCCTTTTGTTTTTGTAAAATTATTAAAATTATTATTTTATTTTTATCGTTTCTAATTTTTTGTAATATTCCCCGCAAAATTCGGGCATATCTTTTTTTTCGAATAAAATGCCTGTTTTAAACCTGCCTGCCAAATCTTCCGGCGTCATATTTTCTGCAGACCTTGCAGGAACCGCCTTTTCCTTTTGATATTTAATCATTTCTACAGGGGATTTCATTTTATTTCTCCTTCCGTAAGAAATATGGCAGTTAGTGATGACATCGAGGACGGAAAAACCGGTATGATTCAATGCGTCAACCATAAACTTTTCAAGTTGAACTGCGTGGTAAGAGGTGGATCTCCCGACCCATGTCGCGCCGGCGGCTTGAGCCAGATTGCAGACATCGAACGGCGGTTCGATATTTCCGAAGGGCGTCGTAGTCGAATAGCTGTCTAAAGGCTGAGTGGGGGAATACTGCCCGCCTGTCATTCCGTAGGTGTAGTTGTTAAAAACGATTAAAGTCATGTCTATATTTCTTCTCGCGGCATGTATAAAGTGATTTCCTCCGATAGCAAGAGCATCGCCGTCTCCGGAAATCGTAATGACTTTGAGTCTCGGCTTGTACATTTTTATCCCGATAGCAAATGTCAATGCCCTTCCGTGGGTTGTATGTATCGTGTTGAAATCGACATAACCCGGAAGCCTCGAAGCGCACCCTATGCCGGATGTAATGACTACCTCGTCCTTGGAATAGCCGGACTTGTCGATTGCTCTTAAGAGCGCTTTTAAAATAATTCCGTCTCCGCATCCCGGGCACCATATATGAGGCAATGTGTTTTTTCGCAAATATTTATTATAATCGAATTTTGTTTTTATCATTTTGTATCTCCCGTAAATTAAGATTAAATCAAGGCAGCCTAATTTTAAATTAATAATTAATAAATTGTATAATTATATTTTTGAAATCTCTTTAATCTTTTCATATATCTGATCGGGCGTGATAGGTTCGCCGCTGACCACATTTAAACCATAAACCGACGAGCCGCAGGCATTTCTTTGCACCTCAAAAATAATTTGACCCATATTCATTTCGGGAACCAATATCTTTTTTATTTTCTTAGAAAGTTTAGAAACCTGTTCATCGGGAAACGGCCATATCGTAATAGGCCTGAACATGCCCGCCTTTATGCCTGCGCTTCTTGCCATCCTGATAGCCTGCCGGGAGGAGCGGGAGGTTGAACCGTAAGCTACCAAAAGTATATCGGCATCCTCTGTTTGAAACTCCTCGAACTTTTCAATATCCTTGATATTTTTATAAATCTTGTCCATAAGCCAGTTTTGAGCGTTTTGGATGACATCGGTTTTTTGGGACGGGAAGCCGGTTTCTCCGTGGATCAGCCCCGTAACATGATAGCGGTATCCTTCGCCCATCGGCGCTAAAGGGGTCACTTTTCCGCTCGTGTAGTTATACGGGTTATACTTTTCGGGCGGGACGCCGGGTAATTTGACATCTATTATCTCGACATCGTTTTTATCGGGAATAACAACTTTTTCTCTCATATGCCCGATGATTTCATCGGTTAAAATAAGGACGGGGGTTCTATATTTTACAGCCAGATTAAATGCGCGGATAGTTTCATAAAGCGATTCGTTGACGCTTGAAGGAGTAATGGCTATAATAGCATGGTCCCCGTGCGTTCCCCATTTTGCCTGCATAACATCGCCCTGGGCAGGAAGCGTCGGCAAGCCCGTGGAAGGTCCGCCCCGCATAACATTTATAATAACACAGGGAATTTCGCACATCGAGGCATATCCGATGTGCTCCTGTTTTAAAGAAATTCCGGGCCCCGATGATGCCGTGATAGCTTTTGCGCCGCCCAGCGCCGCCCCAAGGACGGCGCCTAAAGCGGCAATTTCATCTTCCATTTGAAGAAATACTCTCCCGATTTTCGGAAGTTTGCTCGATAAAATCTCTGCTACTTCCGAAGACGGCGTTATAGGGTAACCCGCAAAAAAATCGCACCCGGCTATAACAGCGCCTTCGGCAATTGCTTCATTCCCTTGCATAAGTTTTATGTTTTTAGTCATTTTTTATCTTATTCCTCCGTTACTGACTAGATTATTTATCTTATCCTTCCACGCTAATCGAAAAGTCCGGACACAGATATTCGCAAATATTGCATTTAGTGCATTTGGAAATATCCACAACTTCCGCCACCTCTTTATTCATAACAAGAACCTGTTCGGGACAGAAAGCGACGCAAATTTCACACCCCTTGCAGTAATTGACGATAATGTCGATTTTAACGGCGCCCTTTTTGCCCGTCCCCGAGACTTCCTTAACGGTAAGGCTGTTTTTTGTTTTGATTTCGGTTGAGCTGCGCTGATCTTCGATTTCTATGCCCTCGCATACATTATAGTTCGTGAGGGTTACCGTTTGGCTATTCAAGTTTTTGTTCTCTTTTTCAGGCACATTAGCCTCCTACAAAAATGTTAATTAATTAAAAATACAAGCAGCATTAATTCTACAAATTTAAAGCCTTTTTTACGGTTTCGGCAATAATGGACGGATTATCGGCAATAAAAACCCCGTTTTTTTCCATTGTTTTAAGTTTTGCAGATGCCGTGCCTACGCCGCCGGAGATTATTGCGCCCGCATGCCCCATTCTTTTGCCAGCAGGAGCGGTTTTTCCCGCAATAAAACCTATGACGGGTTTTTTCATATTTTTTTTGACGAATTCCGACGCTTCCTCTTCGGACGTTCCGCCGATTTCCCCGATCATAACAACGGCTTTTGTTTCGCTATCATTTTCGAACATCTTTAAAAAGGTTATAAAAGGAGAGCCTATTATAGGGTCGCCCCCGATACCTATGCAGGTGGTTTCGCCAAGCCCTGCTTTTGTGAGCTGATTTACCGCTTCATATGTCAGGGTTCCGCTTCTCGACAAAACCCCGATTTTACCCTTTTTATGAATAAACCCGGGCATAATGCCGATTTTACACTCATCCGCGGTAATAATTCCGGGGCAGTTGGGGCCAATCATTATAGATTCCGAACAGTTTAAAGCATCTTTAACATTTAGCATATCCATTACGGGTATCCCTTCGGTTATACAAACAATGAGCGGAATTTCAGACTCTACCGCCTCGATTATGCTCGAAGCCGCAAAACCTGCGGGGACAAAAACCATAGTAGCGTCGATCCTGTGCTCTTTTTTGGCTTCGTCGATCGTATTGTAAACAGGCACGGAATTGTTAAACAGTGTTTTGCCTTTGAAAGGAGTAACGCCTGCAACGATATTTGTGCCGTATTCAAGGCACTTCAGGGTATGAAACGACCCCTCCTTGCCCGTAATTCCCTGAACCAGAACATTGGTATTTTTATTTACAAGAATGCTCATATTTTGATACCCTTAATATTTATTTTGTATTTTTATACTTTATATTTTATACTTTATAATTTCAAATTAGCCGTTTACGATATCCGAAATCTTTTTTGCGCCGTCTGCGAGGCTTTCCCCGACTATAAAATTCATTCCCGAACTTTCTATTATTTTAGCGGCAATGTCGGCGTTCGTGCCCTCGAGCCTGACGACTACGGGCAGTTTTAACCCGATATTTTTGGCTGCGGCGACAACCCCTTCCGCAACCATATCGCATTTGACGATTCCGCCGAATATATTTATAAATATTCCCTTGACATTTTTATCGGATAAAAGGATATTGAATGCCGTTTCAACTCTTTTAGTATCGGCGGTTCCGCCCACATCTAAAAAATTGGCAGGCATTGCGCCAAACTCCTTAATCGTATCCATCGTAGCCATGGCAAGTCCCGCACCGTTTACCATGCATCCGACATTTCCGCTTAATTTAATGTAGTTAAGCCCGACGCTTTTTGCCATGACTTCCAGTGGCTCTTCCTCATCCTCGTCGATAAAGTCGTTAAAATAAGGATGCCTTATAGATGCATTATCGTCTAATATGATTTTTGCATCCAATGGAATAAATGCGTTAGCCCCCGTCAGTATTAAAGGGTTAATCTCGAGCATAGACATATCTTCTTTAATAAAGGAATCGTATAAGAGATTTACAAGGTTAGAAAAATCGTTGTAAAGGGTTTTTTCAATGCCGAGGAATAAAAGCATCTTAAGTACATGAAAGGATTTCAAGCCATGACACTGGTTTATCGAGACGGTTAAAATTTTTTCGGGCGTGTTTTTGGAAACCTCCTCTATTTCCGTGCCGCCTTCCGCGCTGAGAACAAAGGCAATGGACGCGGTTTTTCTATCTATCGTAAGGGACAGGTAAAACTCTTTAATTATTTCGGCGCCTTCCTCTATAAGAACCTTTCTGACTATTTTGCCCTCTTTGCCCGTTTGAGCGGTAACCAGTGTCATGCCGATCATTTTCTCGGCAATAGATTTGGTTTCGACGGCAGATTTTGCAATTTTAACGCCGCCCGCCTTGCCTCTCCCTCCTGCATGAACCTGCGCTTTTACGGCACAGACGGGGGAGGATAATGTTTGATATGCCTTATATGCCTCTTCACCGTTACGGCACAAGATAGACCTGAGGGTTTTAATGTTGTGATTATTTAAAATTTCCTTTGCCTGATATTCATGAATATCCATAGTAATAATGTCCGTTTATAAGTTTTTAATTTTATTTAATTTATTTAATCGTTATCAAAGCTTAATGCACTCCAGATTAAAATCTATTGTCATTCCCGTCTGCATCAAAGACATGCTTTGATAAACGCAGACGGGAATATCTGCGAAGGCAAGAATTCATTTTGCGTGAATATTTTATATTGCAATGCTATATTTGTTTTCATATCGTTTTCTGCCTTCTTCGTACAGGTCTCCCCCATATACATCGTTTACGACGATAGCCGGAAAATCTTCGACTATAAGCTCGCGGACGGCTTCGGACAAAAGGTCTTCGTATGCGATAACCTTATTGGATTTTATTGATTTAGAAATTAAAGCCCCTGCTCCGCCGATAGCGCCGAAATACACTGCCCCGTATTTTCGGATCGCTTCTTTCACTTCATTGGATCTTTTGCCTTTGCCTATCATGCCCTTTAAGCCAAGCTTCATTAATGCGGGGGCGTACTTATCCATCCTGTAACTTGTGGTCGGTCCTGCCGCGCCGATAACCTCGCCCGGTTTTTCAGGGGTTGGTCCGACATAGTAAATAATCTGCCCTTGAATGTCAAACGGCAGAGGCTTATTTTCCTCTATTAATTTAATCAATCTAAAGTGAGCCTGATCCCTTGCGGTATAAATTACCCCGCTTATTAAAACCTCGTCGCCCGTTTTCAGGCTTAATACCGTGTCGTCTGACAGGGGCGTAGTTATTTTTTTAACGCTCATTTTGCTTAGAATTATATTATAATAATGTTGCAATAGTTAATTAATAAATTAATAATAATTCGAAAACAGGGATAATACGGAAATATAGTAAATTAATGAGATAAATTGATAATTTATATTGTTATTTCGGCATGCCTGTGCGAATGGCATTCGATATTAACGGCAACGGGAAGGCTTGCAATATGGCACGGTTCTTTAATTATATGAACCCCGAGAGCCGTGCAAATCCCGCCAAAACCCATCGGACCCGTTCCGATGTTATTTATCCTTTCCAATATTATTTTTTCCATTTCATCTAATTCTTGATCGTTGTTTTTCTCTCCCAATTTTCTAAAAAGGGATTTTTTTGCAAGAATGGCAGACCTTTCAAAATTGCCGCCTATGCCGACCCCGATAATGTTGGGAGGACAGGGGTTTGGTCCCGCCGCCTGCATTATTTGAACGACAAAATCCATAATGCCGTCTTTTCCGTCCGAGGGACGCATCATCTTAATTCCGCTCATATTTTCGCTTCCCCCGCCCTTTGCCGCGTACATTATTTTAAGTTTATCCCCGTTCGTAAACTCATAATGTATTATCGCAGGCGTATTGTCTCCTATGTTCTTCCTTGTTAAAGGGTCGCATGTAGATTTTCTTAAAAATCCTTCGGAGTACCCCCGCCTTGTGCCCTCGTTTATAGCATCCGTTAAGTTTCTGCCTTTAACCGCAACATCTATCCCGATTTCCACAAAGAAAACGGCAAGTCCCGTATCCTGGCATAGAGGCTTATTTTCGGTTTTTGCGACCTCCGCGTTTAACAGTATCTGGCGCAGTACGGTTTTTCCGGATTCGGAAATTTCTTTTTCAAAAGCCTGCTTAAGGCCTTTGTAGGTATCTTCGGGCAAGCTGACGCTTGAATTAATAATTAAATTTTTAACGGTGTTTGATATTTCTTCGGATGTTATAAACCTCATCAATAAAATATTCCCTTTGAATTCAATGTTATAACTATTTTACACATTTAAAAAATAATTTCAAGTAAAAAATAAACCGTGATTATAAATTTTGATGAACGCAAAAACTGTTTGTCATATCGCAGGCATTAAATTCGGGCTGAATGACAACATGATTTATATTGAATTTTTCTTCGAGCGCATCCTGAATGTTATCGATAATACAGCATATGTCGGATGATTTAACGACGGTTTCCTCGACAAGAATATGCGCGCTTAATAGCTTAAAAGATTTTGACATGCTCCATATATGGAGGTCATGAACATTTTTTACCCCCCGCGTTTTAAGTATTTCTTCCTTTACCTTTTCAAAATCAATCTCTTTCGGTACTCCTTCCAACAATATATTTATGGTTTCGTTTATGACGGAGAATGCGCCTATCGCAATAATCGGGGAGACTATTAAACTTATTATAGGGTCAATGTAATAAAATTTTGTAAAATAAATAATTATTCCGGCGGCTATAATCGCTATTGAAATTAAGGAATCCCCAAGTATATGGAAAAAAGAGCTTTTAAGATTTAAATTGCTATGAATATCTTTATGGATTCTAATGCCTATTATGATATTTATAACAAGGCTTATTAAAGGGAAAATAATCATAATGCCCGAATTAACCGTTTCCGGATGAACAAGCCTTAAATAACTTTCATAAATCAATATCAAAGATATCACTAAAAGTAAAGACGAATTAAAAAGCGCCGCAAGTATTCCCATTCTGTGGTAGCCGTATGTATTTTTTTCGGTGGGCGTTTTTCTTACCTGCATTTGGGCAAACCATGCCAGAAGAAGCGATGACGCATCGACTAAAATATGGCCGGAATCCGAGTATAACGCCATACTTTTCGATATTACCGCTCCGCTAAATTCCGTAATCAGTATAAAAATAGTAAGCAGAAAGGCTATTTTTAAGTTTTTTTCGGATCTAAAGGCCTCGCCGTTTAAATTTAGCGAATGGGAATGGGCATTATCATCGTGCGGACGGTGATGTTCCGCATGCCCGTTACGGGTATGCAAGGTAAATTCGCCTGATTTTATTTTTACTATATCTTCCATAATAATAAAATATCCCCCGATAATAGGTAAAATTATAGCATATTATATGATTATTTTAAAATTAATTTAATTTTCCAAATTGATAAGCGTGTTTAAAATAATGTATAATACTAAAAATAATGGAAAAAAAAGAAAAAGAAACGATAACGCTTTTGAGCCTTTCACATTTTTTTTGCCATGTCGCCATACTTACATATCCGGCAATTTTAATACTTATTAAAGATAGATTTCATGCAAACTATGAAACGCTTGGAGCCGTTGCGGGGATATATCTTTTTTTGTTCGGCGCGGGTTCTTTGCCTATCGGTTTTATAGCCGATAATATTAATAAGAAACGTATTTTAAGAATTTATCTGCTGGGGATGGCCGTTTTTTCTTTTATGGCCGCCGTTTCAGGTAATTTCTATGTTTTTGCCGTTTCCGTTATTTTTATCGGGTTTGTCGGCAGTATTTATCATCCCGTGGGCTTAAGCATGATGTCTTTTATCGGGAGCGATAAGCTGAGGGCATTTGCAATTCACGGTATCGCGGGGACGCTTGGCGTGGCTTTAAGCGCAGGCTTTGCCGGAATGCTGGGCTATTTTTTCGGGTATAATTTTCCGTATTTAATACTCGGCATTATATTTTTATTGCTTTTTATTTTATCATATTTATTAAAAATAGATGTCAACGATGCTAATATTAATAGTTTAAAAGATAAAGATAAAGATAAGGATAAAGATGGCCATGCCTATGCTAATAAATTCGATTATAATAAAAATGTAAAGGGGAAAAGGAATAGTAAAATTAAGATTGCGATAAATGATTTTGTTAAAGAATTTTTCCATTTTAATTTAATTTTAATTTTTATTGCCGAATTTTTAAACGGATTTGTGTTTCAGGGGGTTTTTTCATTTTTGCCCGCTTATGTCGGGATTGAATTAAAAAACTACCTGTTTTTTCATAATCAGGCAGCTGCCGCAGGCGGGTTTTTCGTTACGATTGCGCTTATCGTAGGGGTAATTTTCCAGTATAACAGCACGAGAATCACAAAAAATTACAAACCGAACAAAGTTTTTTCCTTATTAATATTAGTGAGCGGCATATTTCTTTTAATATCCGGTTTTACCCATAATATTTTACTTTTTATATCTATTCTGGCATTTTCGGCATTTAATTTTTCCCTGAATCCTATCTCAAACCTTATGATAAGCCAAAATGCTCATGAGAAGTATAGAGCGACAGCTTACGGGATATTTTTCTTTGCGGGCTTCGGAATAGGTTCCGTTGCCGCTCCGATTGGCGGCGTCATTGCTCAAAGGTTTGCCCTGCACTGGATATTTGTATTATTCGGGTTTGTAATGATGCTTTCTTTCGCGATATCCGGCTTAATTAAAGACGGGCAGTATGCATAATATTTTGTACCTTGGCAACAGATGCCGTCAACCGCGGATTTTGCACGCAACGGCAATCTATCGCGTACGGTAATTGTGCTTGTTTAGATGGTACGCGATAGGTAAACGCCTCTATTGTCTCGATTACAGAAAGGACATTCCCGCAATTTTATTATTTTTAATTACGGTTTTAATATATACGGCTTTTCCGCTTTTCAGCATTAATTTCCACATATAAAACTTAAGCCCCGCTTGTTTTAATGCAACCAAGTATTTAATATCGTAGCCGTTTTTTAATTGTAATTTATTATTTAGAGAGTTTGACACTTTATCGAAGCTGGCTTTGCTTATGATGCTTTTAAATGCGGGCGAGGATGTTTTAATGAATTTGGTATAATTTTTTTTTGCCAGAGCATTGACCGCTTTCGACACCACTTTTTTAACGGCCTTAATCTTATCGGGACTTACATATAACTTTGCCGGCTTATTGGCATTATTAATGGAAGGAGCGTTAGTAGGAGGCGGAGCATATGGCTGGTTATCAGGCTGCGGCGGGGCATACCGGCTTGAAGAATGGGGACTTGCCGGGGGCATCGGCGCCTGCCCCTGCGAATTTAACAAATTAGCATTGGCATTGACACTAAATGCCAAAAGCGACATCAAAGCAGTTAAGTAAATAAATAGTTTCATTTTGAACCTCCATTGAATTAGTTTGATTTAAGTTTGATTAACTTAATGGATATGTATTATAATTATGCGGCAAGCATACGATAGAAAAGAAAAAGAAAAATATCGCAACGGCAAAAATTAACAGCCGTGAAACAATTCTTTATGGAAAATTGCATATAAAGCACCTCTATAAGAAATTATTATCGGTAGTCGAGAAGTCTGGATAAAAAGCAATGTATGCGGAAATTAACATTTATTACTGCTTAAATTTAAATAAATGTTAATTTTCAAAGATCGACAAACAAAGTAGGATAAAAATAAAACAACTTTAATAACTGCTATTGTTATTTAGGTTATCACAAAAATTATGGCGTGTCAAATGTAAGACGACAATGCTGGTTTCATTTTTTATTTTTTTGTAAGAGCCGGGCAAGTTTAAGCCTTTAGGCAGGATTAAGTACCTGCCCAGCCAAGTAAGTGATAAAATACCATCTCTTTTGCTAAATCAGTTTCTATATCTGAAATAGTATTTATGTCCAATTTCCCATTTTTTCCAGATAAGATATAACGTCGGCAATAAAAGCAGGTTAAGTATCGTAGCCGTGATCATCCCGCCGACCATAGGCGACGCTATGAATTTTGTCATTCTTGCTCCCGTGCCGTAGGCGAACATTGCGGGAATAAGCCCGATGATGATGGACATTGCCGTCATAACGATAGGGCGGAGCCTTAATATCGAGCCTTTGATTACTATCTGCTCTATGTCGGCGCCGGCTTCGTAATCATTATGGAACGTAAGCTCCAGTATGGAAATCATAACCACGCCTATTTCCGTCGATACCCCCATTGCGGCGATGATGCCGACCCATACGGCAATGGACATCGTTATATGTATAAGGTAGAGATACCAGAACGCTCCGACTAACGCAAACGGTATCGAAAAAAGCGCCAGAAGCGATAACGGTACGGATTTAAAATTAAAATATATCAAAAGGAAAATAATAAATATTGTTATTGGAATTATGACCATAAGCTTGTTGTTTGCCCTTTTGAGGGATTTATATTCGCCGCTTATATTATATGTATAGCCCTTGGGAAATTTAACATATTCATTAATCATTTTTTTAGCGTTTTTAGCCCATAATACCATATTGGGCGTGTTTAAAGTTATATCGACGGTGTCGTCAGGCGTTCCGCCTTGGGAAGATATGAAAGACGGACCGAGTTCATACTTTATAGATGCAAGTTCTTTCAAAGGTATAAACCCGCCGTCGGTTTTTACCAGTATGTTTTTCAGAGATTTTAAGTTATTTCTATAGGCATAAGGGTATCTGACCGAAAGCGGATAACGGGCTAATCCGTCGTAAATAGTGCTTATCGTCTTGCCGCCCGCAGAGGAGTCTATAGCTTCGTTTATGTTTTTAAGCGATATTCCGTAAAAACCCATAGCATCGGCATTCGGCTTAATTACTATATATGGTCTATTATAAACTCTTTCGGCATATGCGCTCAATGTTCCCTTTACCATTGAGGCGGCTCCGGCAACACCCTCAGCCAATTTTTGCAGGGTTTTTACATTGGAGCCGTATATTTTGATTCCTATAGGCGTCCTTAAACCGGCAGACGTCATTTCTATCCTGTTTTTAATGGGCATAGTCCATACATTTTCGAGGCCGGGTATATTTAACGCTTTATTCATTTTATTAATAAGCTTTGAGGCGGTCATGCCGGCAGGCCAGTATTTCCTTCTTTTTAAAACTATCGTCGTTTCGGCCATGCTTAAAGACGCCGGGTCGAAAGCCGTATTTGCCCTGCCCGCTTTACCGGTGACCATTTTTACTTCCGGAAATTTTTTAATGAGCCTGTCTTCTATCTGTAAAAGCTGTGCTGCATCGGTGTAAGAATAACCCGGAGTAGAGGAAGGCATATATAAAAGCGTTCCTTCGTTTAAGGGCGGCATAAACTGCGAACCGAGCCTGACAAACGCAAAGTATCCGCTTGCCAAAACAACAAACAGCATAGCCAAAAATACAGCCTTATGTTTCATGACAAATTTTAAAACGGGCGAGTATAAAAAAACTAAAAATCTGTTCATAGGATTTTTGTCTAAAGGCATTATCCTGCCTTTAATTAAATAAACCATAAGAATAGGCACGAATATAACGGATAGAACAGCCGCAAAAATCATCGAAAATGTTTTAGTGTATGCTAAGGGCCTGAACAATGCACCTACTTCGCCGGTTAAAAAGAAAATGGGCAGAAATCCCACGGCTATAATAATAAGCGAGTAAAAAAGCGGTTTGCCCATCTCTTTTGCCGAATCCACGATGCAGAGTTTTTTTGCATCTTCCCTGTTTTCCATGCCGCCGTATGGACATTTTTCGGGCGCGCGTTCTAAAATTTCCAGATGCGCATGGGCGTTTTCAATCATTACTATAGCGGAATCGGTCATTGCGCCGATTGCAAGCGCTATGCCGGAAAGAGACATGATGTTCGCGCTTATGTGGAGCATATACATAAGAAAAAATGCCCCGAGAATAGCAAACGGAATCATTATAACTATAACCAGGGACGACCTTAAATGAAACAAGAAAAGCATAATAACGAAAATAACTATTAAAACTATCATAATAAGCGTGGTTTTAAGCGTAGAAACGGAACGGTGAATAAGTGTGCTCTGGTCGTATGTAGTTATTATTTTCGCGCCTTTCGGAAGAGAGTTTTTAAGTTCTTTGAGTTTATTCTTCACGGCGGCGATTACTTTCAGCGTGTCGGAGCCCTGGTCTTTTATTACGACTCCGCCTATCATCTGTCCTTTGCCGTTTAGGTCCGATATAGAACGGCTTGAAGCAGGCACCAATTGAACCGTTCCTATGTTTTTGACCAAAACAGGCGTGTGGGCTGCCGTCTCC
Organism: Candidatus Acidulodesulfobacterium ferriphilum; assembly: GCA_004195035.1. Lineage (NCBI taxonomy): Bacteria > Candidatus Acidulodesulfobacteriota > Candidatus Acidulidesulfobacterales > Candidatus Acidulidesulfobacteraceae > Candidatus Acidulidesulfobacterium > Candidatus Acidulidesulfobacterium ferriphilum. Next base: position 745,640 of record SGBD01000001.1, read on the forward strand.
CCCACGACTATGTTTCGTATCTGTTTTAAATCGTGAAGATAACCTTTGACATAGATTAAGTGGCTTACCCCCGACGAAGAGTTTATGATTCTTGCCCCATTATCGGAGTTGGAAGATTTTATATTATTAATTACCCGAGATAACGACAAATCGTAATACTGAAGCGCTTTCGGATTGACCGTAACCTGATATTCTTTATTCCAGCCGCCGTAAGTCGCAACCTGCGCCACTCCCGGCACGGTTTCTAAGGCATATCTGAGGAAATACTCCTGATAGGAATATAAATCCGCCAAACTCTGATTATGCGCTTTGTCTATTATCGCATACTGGTAAACCCAGTCCACTCCGTTTGCGTAAGGGCTTAAAACAGGTGAAACGCCCGGAGGAAGCAGTTTTTTTGCCTGAGAAAGATATGTAAGTATCTGCGCCCTCGCCCATCCTAACGAGGTACCTCTTTTAAATACGACCGTAACAAAAGAGGTACCGTACATAGAATTTCCCCTCACCTCTTTAACCCTCGGAGCCGAAATAAGCGAGGACTCTATGGGGTAGGTTACCTGAAGCTGGACTATGTTCGGCGGCTGTCCCGGCCACGCCGTTTTAATGATAACCTCTGAAGGCGCTATGTTAGGAAGGGCATTAAGCCTTATGTTGTGAATTGCGTAAACCCCGCCGAGCCCCAGAAATAACATAAAAACAAAAACCAAAAACTGATTATTTATGCAGTAATCTATTATTTTATTTATCATATATATTCCCCGGTATTTTAAATAACATCTTAATATTAATATTAAATTTTAAATTTATTACTCTTAAGCATCGCTTTTGTCACATTCCGGGCATACCGGTCATAGAAGAAGTCTTTTTTGGCCGGCCACTGTTGTTTGATATTGCCTGCGTTCCTGCCTTAAAAGAAGTCTTTTGCGATAAATTTGAATTGTTTGACATTCCAGACATTCCGGGCATTCCCGCCATAGAACCGGTAGTCTGCGACAGATTGGAGTCGCTCGACATAAGAAAGGTTCCCGATACGACGATTCTCTCGCCGTTTTTTAAGCCCGATATTACCGGATAATAATCGCCGTATCTTGTCCCTATAACGACATATTTCGGCATAAAATATCCCTTTCCTTTATAAACGAAAACCAGCGGTTTTGCCCCCGTAATAAGAACGGCAGATGTAGGAACCGCAATAATCTTTTCGCTTTTAATCATAATTTCGGCGTTTCCGTACATACCGGGTTTTATTTCGCCTTTTGAATTGTTAAAAACAAGCCTGACCTCGTTAACCCTTTTTTTGCCGGCAAGATAAGGGTAAATAAACGAAACCCTGCCGTAAAATACCCGCCCGGGATAAGCGTTAAATCTCACCCTTACCGTTTCCCCCGTTTTTACGAAAGGCATATCCTTTTCATAGACCCATATGTTCATCCATACGCGGCTCAGTCCTGCCAGTTTATAAAGCGGCTGTCCCGCATTAAAATAACTTCCGGAAAAAATAGATTTTTTCAAGAAGACGCCGTTTACCGGCGAATAAACCGTCGTGTTCGTTAAGATAAGCATTCCCATTTTTAGCATGTTCAATTGGCTGTTTGTTACGCCGAACTGTTTGAGCCTGAAGACGGAGGAATTTAAAAAGGATTTAGCTTCATTTTTGCCGAAATTAAAACCGGATTTTTTTAATTTTATATAATTTTTATAAGCAAGTATGAAATCATTTTCGCTGTTGACCAACTCCGGACTGTAAACCGTAAAAAGGGGCTCTCCTTTATAAACGCTCATACCGGGTTTATTTATAAAGAGGTTTTTGACGTAACCGCCGTATTTCAATGTTACGGTTTTTTCTAAAGGAACGCCGTAAGCAACCTCGCCTATAGTTTTAATTTTTCTCGTCAATTTCATTAATTTTACTTTTCCGACTTTTATACCGTAAAGCTGTCTTTGAATCGTGCTTACCATTACCCCGCCCTTAGCCATTTTCATCTTAGGTTTTGCGTTTACGCTTTTTCCGGCGGGAATCCTGTTATCCGTTCCGGTAAATATACCCGTATTTCTAAAAATTATAACGGTAATAATGCCGCCGAGAATAAAGGCGGATAAAAATACTAAGATGTTTTTAGCGTTATTTGAAACTTGACCGCTTCGCTCTCGGCCTTCGGCCTCGTGAAATTTTTTCAAAATTTTCATTCTAATAAACTCCTTAATTTTATTTCTTTGATTTTTATTGTATTTTTCCCATAACCTGTTCGAGACGGGATTTGTCTATATAATATTTTGCATTATATGTATCTCTTTTAAACTCCGAATCGATTAACTTCCTGAAACTGTCTAAAAGCGGGAATGCGGACGACCTTTTTACTTCAAAAGATGCCGTTTCGGCTTTAAAAAGAAGTTTTGCTTCGGGAACATACAGGCTTTCGTATAATCTATAATTATTTTTGTTTAAACGCATATCTTTTGCATATACTTTAATGTTTTTTATAATGCGCAGTTTTTCCCAGCTAATATCGTAAATAGACGCAAGCCTGTCCTTTTCGGCTTTATTTATCAAAGGTTTTTGATAGGAATTAAAATATACGGGCAGGGATAACCCGACCGAAGCCGATAAAATGGGAACCATCGAATATCTGTCCCCGTAACCGGCTTTAAGATAAAAATCGGGAAGATACGATTCCTTTGCATATGCGGTTTCATAATCCGATTTTTTGGCGAGATATTTTAGCGATTTTAATTCCGGATTAAATTTATATGCCGTTTTTATATCTTCTTTTTCGTTTAATTTATCTTTCGGGGACATGCCCGTTTTTGCCCCCTTTTTTTCCTCCGATATTTTCGGCAGTTCGGCGCGGCTGGATTTAATATACGAAACTTTTAACCCTGTGAGTTCGCCCAGTAAATAAATTAATTCAGCTTTGGCTTTATTAAGCGAAAACAATTCCGATTTCAACGATGCGTCTTCCAGCATAGTCCTGATATAAGCCGGAGCGGAAGCGCTTCCCGTGCCGTATTTTTGGGAAATATCTTTAAGGATTATATTTAAAAGCAGCCTGTTATATTTCACCACAATAATCTGTTTTTCTAACAAAGCAAGATTATAATAGGTTTCCTTGACCAAATAAGCGGTATTAATTTTTAATGCTCTTGTTTTTGCTTTTGACGACATATAGGAATACTTATTTATTTGGCTTTTTGTTCCAAGTTTCGAAGGAAAGGGTATCTTCTGGCTTATACTGAAGCCGATATAGCTCATCCCATTAACCCCGATTCCGGGATTATTAAACCCGTTTGCGTCGGTAAGCCCTATTCCTGCCACCGGTTCCGGAAGGGCTTTTGCAATAGCAATTTCTTCTTTGCGCCCTTCAGCCTTCAGAGCGGATGAAGTTATATCAGGATTTTTCAAGGCATTTTTTATAAGCATTTTTAAAGACAATGCGTCTGCCGCATAAGACCTGCCGCCGTAAAAGATTAAACCTGTTAAAATGACAAAGAAAGAAAACAGGATTAAAACCTTTCGCTTTAACCAGCATAAATTAAATATATTCATATTATTTATTCTCCATAATTAATATAAAATCCTAATCCTGCAATACTGCACGAGAACTTCGCTTAATCCCCCGCCCCGCCTTGTTATGGCGATGCGTAAGGAGTGCGGGATTAGGGTAAAATTTTGAATAATCTCTTTTTATTATTTTAAGGATTCGAGATACTTTGCCAGTATGCCGATATTCTTTGAGGACATATTTTTAAAAGAAGGCATAACAGCCCTGTATCTAACCCCGCTTAAAGTTACTACGCTGTTTCTCTTAAAATGCGCGGAGGGGTCGGCTATCTGGGTCGCAATCCATGAAAAACTTCTTATAGAGCCGATATGCGATAGATTGGGCGCATCGTTGCCGCCGGCACCTAAGCCGTTTATCGTATGGCACATAAAACAGCCTTCATAATGGAATAAAGCCGGTCCGGTTTTTACACCTTTATATTGGGGAAACATCCTGTGTCCCATATTATTTACCTCTTTTCCAGTCATGTTATTGCCCATGCCCATCATTCCGTTCATCATGCCGCCGTTACCGCCCATCATTCCGTTACCGCCCATGCCCATCATTCCCTTATTGCCGCTGGTGTTAGCCGCACCCTGAGCATAACTAAATTTCGCTAAATAAATCCCTGCAATAACCACTATAACTAACAGTACCGATAATATCGAAACAGTTACAAATTTCTTGTTATGCAAATATTTTGTTTTCATAAAGAACTCCCTTCTTGTAATTTAATAATTTAATTATGTTAATTTTAATTTGCGAGCATCTTAAACATAAACATAGGATGATAGCATAAGATACAATAATAGATAAAACTATAGCGGATCATATCTTAAGCTGACGAACTTATGTTCGATGCATTTGCGATAAAGATTGGCTGTTTAATTTAACTAAATAAGGTAAGGCTGTTTTGAGGGGGATGGGGTATATCGGAAGAAAAATGTTTAATATAGGATTTTCCCGGGGATGAGATTGTTTTAACAAAACTACCGTAATAAAATGATACGGGATAATAAGTGGTTGGTAAATTCTGACATTCTACGCAGGTTACGTAAGACTGCAAATTTAACTCATTGGAATTTGGCGAAACGGTTTTAAAAAAAGTAAGCGGAGATGCTTTTTGCACCCCTTGCACAAGTTTCCCCGCCGCCTGTCCCGCCTGCATCGTATTCATAGACATTCCCGCCTGCATCGGGGACATTATCATCGGAGCATTAAACATGGAGCTTATTTCGGGAGCTCCGATTAGAGAAAAAACCGCAATAGCGGCAAGAGGAAAAAATAGAAAAAACTTATATTTTTTATTCAAAAGTATTTGGATTTTCATATTACATATATTATTATATATACATTACATTGGAAAGAATATCACCTGCCATAGGAAATGTCAAGGATATTCTCGGCCTTTGGGCCTTTGTAAGACAACAATATATGTATGGTAGGCACGAGCATAATCCCGCCTAAGTATGCTCATACCTTCCTACCCGATTTAATGGTATAATATACATAGTTATAAGGAAAGGCGGTTTTAAAATGCCGGTGCGTTTATAAATAACTTCCAAAGTTAAGGAGGGAAAATGTCGTTAGAAAACAGGGTTATAGGTTTTATAGGTGCGGGCAATATGGCTTACGGGCTTATTAAGGGAATGGTTAGCGTAAAGCCCGGTGCGGAAATTTTGATTTACGATACCGATGCCGAACGGGCAAATTTTGTCAGGGATACCTTGAGAGTAAATCCGCTGAATAGCATAGGAGAGGTTATCGAAAATTGCGACATAGTTTTTATTGCCGTCAAACCTTATTCCGTGGAAAGCGTGCTCGAGGTTTCCGCTCAGGCCTTGAACGGTTTTAAAAATAGCAGAGATTTTCCAATGTTTATTTCGATGGCTGGCGGGGTTAAGGTTGACTTTATGGAAGAGGTTTTCAACCGGACGCTGAAAAATATTTTCCCGATAAAAATATTCAGAATTATGCCGAACATAAACTCCTTAGTGGGTAAGGGGGTGAGCGCGGTGTGTTACAATAATTATGTTTCGGATGAAGATATAAAAATAGCAACCGAAATATTGGAAACATCCTCGAAGGTTTTGGTTATCGAGGAGAAATATTTTGATGCGGTAACCGCTTTAAGCGGGAGCGGCCCCGCGTATGTATTTTTAATTGCCGAAGGGCTTATCGAGGCGGGGGTTAAACTTGGTCTTCCGAGAAATGCGGCAAAGACTTTGTCGCTTCAAACGCTTCTCGGTTCGGCTGTTCTGCTAAACGCTCCGGAATTTTCGAAATCTTCCACGAAAGACCTTAAAGATATGGTAACATCCCCGGGCGGCACGACGGCTTACGGACTTGCAAAGTTAGAAGAAGGAAGAATTAAATATGTTTTGGACTCGGCCGTAAATGCGGCGTATTTGAGGGCAAAGGGGCTGCTTTAAAAAATGCCGGAATCTTCTCTTGTAATAGCGGATAATATAAAAAATATAAATGTAAAAGTAAAAACCGCCGCCGTAAAAAGCGGCCGAGATTTCTCGGATATAACGATTTTGGCGGCGTCTAAAACGAGAAGCCCCGGGGAGATTCTGGAAGCGTTTAACTGTGGCATAAAGGTTTTCGGGGAGAACTATGTTCAGGAGTTTTTGTCCAAGTTTGAGTTGCTTGCGGGCTATAAAGACCTTCGCTGGCATATCATAGGGCATCTTCAAAAAAATAAAGTTAAATATATAACCGGAAAGGTCGATTTAATTCATTCCATTGACAGCGTCCCGCTTGCGAAAGCCGTTGAAAACCGCGGGGTTTCCCAAAATATCGTTGCGGATATTTTAATCGAGGTAAACCTTGCCGGCGAAAAAACCAAAAACGGCGCGACAATAGATGAAACATATAATTTGGTCAAAGAAATAAATAAATTGCAGGGACTCCGGCTGAAAGGCCTTATGGCAATGCCCCCTTTGGAAAAAAATAATAGAAAATATTTTAAGTCTTTAAGAGAACTTCTTAAGGATATAAACGATAAAGGCATTTATAAAGAAAAACTTTCGACCCTTTCGATGGGAACATCGGGCGATTTCGAAGAGGCGATCGAGGAGGGCGCGACTATAATAAGGCTTGGAACCGTAATATTCGGCAGTCGTCCCCCGAAAGTTAAATCAGCATAATAACATAATAAATAAGATAATAAATTAACCTAAGGTGGAATATTATAAAAAACAGGTAATACTGGCATCGTCTTCGGAAAGAAGAATATTTCTGCTTAAACAATTAGGCGCGGGTTTTATTGTCGTAAATCACAGGCTTCAAGTGGAACCGCAGTTTGACGGAAGCGCGCCCCTCGGTCGTTTTGTTCAGGATCTTGCGTTAAAGAAGGCGGAAAGTTTGCAGGAATACTATCCCGATAACTTTATAATAGGCTCCGATACCGTTATATGCCTGAACGGAACGGTTTACGGCAAACCCAAAGACTTTGACGATGCCTTTAATACGATAAAAGAACTTTCGGGCAAAACCCATGAGGTTTACACAGGTGTCAGCCTGATCAACAAGCTTAAAAATGTTTATAGAACCGCTTACGATAAAACCTTCGTTAAGGTAAAACCGTTAAATAACGACGAGATAAAAAATTATCTGAATAAATATCCCCCGTTTGATAAGGCGGGAAGTTATGGAATTCAAGATGATAACGGGATTGTGGAGTCATACGCAGGCTCTTTTGAAAATGTTTTAGGACTGCCCGTTCAAAAATTAATCCCGCTATTAAATGAATATCACTTGATATAGCAATTTCCGCGCAAATGCAAGTTTAGACCCCCCCTATAAAAAAAGGGGGGTCTAAACAGCGGGTGTCAGGGAGCCTTATTTGTTCCCCCGCCTCAGTAGCTCCATTGCCTTTTTGAGGCTTATCTGCATCCTGTTAAATGATTTTGCAAGCGAGCCTATTTCATCATTTCTCGGATGGACAATCTCTTCGGTAAAATGCCCCTTCGATATTTCATCGGCAAGTTTCGACATTTTAGTTATCGGTTTTATTATTGCGCTTTTTATAATAAAATAAAGGAATAAGATAATGATAACAATAAAAATTACCGCAATAATCACAGAATTTTTAATAAAAATGTTTTGAGCATTTTTAAGAGGCTTCAGAGAGTATATTAACTTTACGCCGCCTAAAATATCCCCCGACGAAGCTCTTGTATGGCACATTAAACAGTTTATTCCCCTCGAATTTGTTCTTGCCACGAAAGGGACTCCCACCATAAGTTCAAAGGGCTTGCCGTTTTTATAAATAATTTCGGTCGATGTTTTATCCGAACTTAAGATTTTATTATCAAAGGAAGAGCTCGGTTCTTCTTCCTTAAGTCCTTTTCCAAATTCGGCGTTTACAATTCCTCCCCTTATTACCTGAAAGTCTTTTATCCCCCTAATCTTTTTATAAATGGAAAAAAGCCCCTTTCTATCGGTTTTTTTCTTAATTGTCCCGTTCAGCATCATGGCGTTGAGACTTGAGAGGGCTGTTTTTGCAGTTACTACAGCGTCATGTTTAGTTAGAGAAACAGTAAGTTTGTTTTGGAGATTGTAAGAGTTGTAAACGATTAAAGCGATTGGAATAATGACGAGCAAGACAAGAGGAACGATAATTTTTGTCTTTACCCTTACATCCTGAAAAGATTTAAAAATGCCGTTGGGCATAATACACCACCTTTAATTAAATAAAATTAAATAAGAAGAACGATTGGTTAATTAGAAAATATGTTTTATGGATTATATAAACAGGCTTTTTAAATTTATATTTATTATATTAATTAATATTAGTCGGAAGATTTCTCGCCTTCCGCCAGTTTTGGCAATGTCCATGCCGCGTAATCGCATTTTGGATAATTAGAGCATCCGTAAAATTTTCGGCCTTTTTTTGTCCGCTTTTCGACTAAATAGCCGCCGCAGCCGGTTGGGCAGGGAATTTTGGATTTATTATGCTTAACGGGTATAGGTTTTATATTTTTGCATTCGGGGTATCCGCTGCAAGAAAGGAATTTGCCGTATCTGCCGGTTTTTATTACCATCGGTTTCCCGCATTTCTCGCATATTTCATCCGTTTCATCCGCCTGAGCGCCGCCTTCCGCATTTTCTTTTGGAATCTCTTTAGTGTTTTTGCATTCGGGGTATCCGCTGCAGGCCAGAAACTTGCCGAACCTCCCCATCTTTATTACCATCGGTTTCCCGCATTTTTCGCAAATTATATCCGTGGGTTCCGAAGTTCCCTTTATGTTTTTAATGTTCATTTTGGCGGCGCCAAAGCTTTTCATAAATTGGTCGTAAAAATTTGCCAGCAGCTCTTTCCTGCTCATTGCTCCCTTTTCGATCCCGTCAAGTTTTGCTTCCATATTTGCCGTAAATTTTAAATCTACGATATCGGAAAAACCTGCTTTTAAAATATCCGAAACCGTCATTCCCAATTCGGTAGGCTTAAACTTTTGCGTGGAACCGCCTTTTTTTGAGGCATCCGCCGATTCCGTCGTCATAGCCACATAATCTTTATTTTTGATGTTTGCAATGATGCTTTGATATGTGGACGGCCTGCCGATGCCGTTTTCGTCTAAGGCTTTTACTAAGGTTGCCTCGGTGTATCTGGGCGGAGGTGAAGTAAAATGCTGAAAAGTATCAACCTTTTTTATATCGGCGGGGTCGCCTTTCGTAAGAAGCGCAAAAATTTTTAATATGGAACTACGGGATGCTTCGGCATCTTCCTGCTCCTCGCCGTCAGATTTGGCTTTAATATTTGAACTTGTGCCAACCGCAGATTCATTTATTACTTTTTGGAATCCGTCAAAATTTAAAACACTCTCCGTCGTTTTAAAGGTATATGCGGTATTTTTATCAGCTTGCGGTTCGTTATAGATGCCCTTTATAACTATGCTGTATTGGTCGTATATGCTTTCGCTCATAAGCGAGGCCACGAAATAAGTCCATATTAGATTATATAGTTTGTATTCGTCAGGGGTCAGATATTCTTTAATTTTTTTAGGCGTCAATAAAACATCGGTAGGCCTTATTGCTTCGTGTGCGTCCTGTATCTTCCCTGCTTTTCCCTTTCCTTTATTAAATTCGTTTTTGTTTAAATATTCTTTGCCGAATGAATTTTCTATAAAATTTTTGGCCGCGGCGGCGGACATTCCGGATATTCTGGTCGAATCCGTTCTCATATAAGTTATAAGACCGACTGGACCTAACGGTTTATTGCTTACCCCTTCCACCGTCCCCAGTTCCACTCCTTCATAAAGCTTCTGGGCTATCGTCATTGTTTTTTTAACGGGAAATCTCAAAATTTTAGCGGCTTCCTGCTGGAGCGTGCTCGTAATAAGCGGAAGAGGAGGCTTTCTGGACGATTGTTTTTTGCCTATCTCCTCTATTTTATAGTTATCCGTTTTTAATAGTTTTTCTTTTAATCCCGAAACCTCTTCCTCGTTTTTGATTTTAGGTTCTTTTCCGTTAATTTTAAAAAGTTCGCACTCTATGCTTATGATTTTATTTTCTTTTATATCAAAAAGCGCGGTTACAGTCCAAAACTCTTCTTTTTTAAAATCCTTTATTTCTTTTTCCCTTTCGACAATCAAATATAAAGCAACCGACTGAACCCTGCCCGCCGAAAGTCCTCTGCGCACTTTTTCCCATAAAAACGGGCTAAGATTATAGCCGACGAGCCTGTCTAAAATTCTCCTTGCTTTTTGGGATTCATACATTGGCTCATTCAAAGAAGTAGGATTTTTTATAGCATTTTTTATAGCGTCTTTTGTTATTTCGTTAAAAAGAACCCTTTTCACATCAGGTTTTTTGCCTTTGATGGTATCGATGATTTCTTTAATATTCCATGCTATAGCTTCACCCTCCCTGTCAGGGTCTGCCGCAAGATATACGGTTTCCACGTTTTTTGCTATTTTCTTAATTTCTTCGATGGTTTTTTCTTTGCCTTTTATAATTTCATATTTTGGTTCGAAGTCATTTTTTATATCGACGCCAAGGGTGTTTTTGGGTAAATTTTTAATATGCCCGACCGTAGCCTTAACTATAAAATCCTCGCCCAGATATTTATTTATAGTGTGCGCTTTCGATGGAGATTCGACAAGTACAAGATTTTTCATAAGGTTTTAGTATTATTTTTATTTTAATTTAATTTGATTTTTTAATAACCCCGCCGGGGAATCTTTCTATTTCCGAATTCATCTCAAGCATCGAGACATTCTTAAGAATTTCGTTTGAGTTAATATTAAACTTAATATTGCTTAGTTTTATTAAATTGTCAATAGTTATATTTTCTTTTTCCAAAGTTTTTAATATAAATTCTTGAATAGGGCTGTATTCCGTTTTATTTTTAGCCGCATCGCTGCCGGGCAGGGTTAAATTATTATGAATACCTTTGGCATGCCGTTCCCCTTCAAAAATCTTTACCTGTTTGCCCGCATCTTTAAATTTTTTCATAACGCTTAACAATGAACTATTCTCCGACAGATACAGTATAGCCATTTCTTCCGATAAATGAAAAGCAAGGTTATTTCTTAAGGCGAATCCGTATTTTGAAGTTTTCGAAAACGGGTCTAAGGCAGAAATTTGCAAAATGTTTTTAAAATCAAACCTCGAGGTTGGCGATACTTTGGATAGTTTAGCCTGTTTATTTGGGATACTGGAAGTGAGCAGCGAATAATGCGGTAAAATTATCAGCGGAGAAGGATCGTCAAATTTTTCTATAAATTCTATTTCAGCCTCGCTGTTTGTTCCAATGCAAATAAAGCCCTCTTCTGCGTTACCTTTGCCTGCATAATAATCTTTAAAATCTTTTAATATACTCTTGCCCGGCTTATAAATTTTAGCGTCTTTGAATCTGGACGATGTCAAAAATAGACCCTTAGGCGGCTTTATGTTTATATTAAAAATGTTAAGCGGGTCATAGATATGCAAAAATTGCGGGAGTGCGGGAGTAAAAGAATTTTTTCCGCAATTTTTTATCAAGCGGGTTGTTTGTATAGGTTTTATGCAGTGTTTATTCAATGCGGCGATTTCGCCCGAGACCTTTTCCGCAAACTTATGGTAAAAGGCGGAATTTTTGAAATCGCTCCCTGCAATATCGCAATTATCCTGGATGTTTTTTATATATCCTTCCGCCTTAGCCTTCAGTCTTATCCTGTAATTAAAATATAGCGGGCTTTCGCCCAGCCGGTAATCTTTTTCGTCCGTCATAAGCACATGCGTGTGAGGTTTTATATCTGAAATTTTTTGTAATCTTTTCCTGTAATTTATTTAAATAATATGATAAAATAAAAAAAATTAAAATGATTTTTTGTTTATGAAAATGACAACGGGTTTTATCTTTATAAAAGCGAAGAATAAATTATTTCGGTTTTTGTTAATCTGCCTTGCCGTTCTAACCCCTTTATTATCCATTGCCGTTGCGCCTCTGCCGTCTTACGGAAATACGGCTTACGGTAAAAATATTTCAGGTAAAGGCGGAACGATAAAAATTGCCGTACTGCTTCCGACCGAAGGAAGGTTTGCTTATTTTAGCAAACAGTTTATAAACGGGTTGCTGCTTAGCTCAAATAACCCCGACGGCTCAAAAATAAGGTATGTAATCGTAAATTTACCGGAAAATGCCGGCAGAACTAACATCGGTTATATATTTGGCTCCTTGGCAAAAAAGGGAATAAGCGCCGTGGTCGGCCCGATTTTTGCGAGGCAATTAAAATATTTTGCGCATAATTCCGTTAAATTTAAAATTCCGGTAATAACACCCTCTCCGCTTGCGGCCAAAGAAGATATTTCGCCGTTTGTTTTCGGTTACGGCATGACTTTAAAGCAGGAGATGAAAACGGAAATTAAATACGCCGCGTACGCCGGTATAAATTCTATTTCGGTCATATATCCTTACGGCGGCTACGGAGAAAAAATCCTTGCGTATATAAGGCGTTATTCTTTGAGATACGGCATTAATATTTTAAATACGGCCGCATACGATTCCAAAACGGTCGATTTTTTTAATAATTTCAATTCAATCGTCCGGTTTCATAATGTCGGACAGGGTCATTTAACAAAAGCCGAGGAGGCGCAACTCGGGGTTACCCCTTACGACCTTATGCACGGCATAACAAAGGCAAAACCGACCATCCCTTTTAAAGGTCTTTTTGTAATAGGAAGCCCCTCAAAGCTTGAGCTGATTTTGACCCAGCTTATGTATTATAATATTGACGGGTTTCCTATATTCGGCTTAAGTTCGCTTGATTCGCAATCGTTTGTAGAAAAGTACGGATTTTATATGCAAGGCGCAATTTTTCCCAACGGGTTTTTTAAGTATGACGACAACGGCGTCGTTAAAAAATTCGATGCGGCGTATAAAAAATATTATGGGAAAATGCCTAATATACTCAGCGCCGAAGGTTACGATATCGGAGGGATATTGATTAAGGCGGCGGAGAAACTTCCCCGCCCAGGGGCGGCGGCGATTAGCGGCGGCGGTTCCCTGCCTTTAGGCTTGGGGCAGTTACAGAACCTGCCGGACAAAGATATTAACGGCGTTGCGTTTTACGGTTCTATTTTACGCGTTAAGTCGTACAGAGGTGTATGCGGCATCAGCCGTTTAAGCGGCAACAGGTTTAAAAAAGGACTGTACCTGTTTAAATACAAGAACAACAAGATTTACATTCTCGAAAGCCCTTTCTAAAATATAAGTATTCCAATCAAATACCTGCCTTGCAGCCGCAAAATAAAAAATGGTATTTTCTTAGTAATCTAATGTAAATATAAAATATAATATGGTGAAAATAATATGATAAACATAAAAAGAGTTTATGAAGAACCATCGGACGAAGACGGCATAAGAATATTGGTCGATAGGCTATGGCCGAGAGGCATGAGCAAAGAAAAAGCCAAGATAAATTTCTGGTTTAAAGACATCGCTCCTTCAAACGAATTAAGGAAACTGTATCATACGGCGGCAATCGATTTTAACGAATTTAAAAAAAGATACTTAAAGGAGCTTTCAGAATACTCCCACAGCCGTAATTCGTTCGACGAACCGGAATCAGGTAATTCGCTGGCGGAAATATCCCGATTATTAAAAACCGGCGGTAAAAATATAACCCTGCTGTACGGTCTGAAGGACGAAATAAACAATAATGCCGCAGTTCTGAAAGAATTTATATTGAAATCGGTATAAACAAATAAATTTTGTTATTTTTATTGATTATAATAGCTAAATATTATAACAATCATACCCGCTTAAGGTTTAAGCCGGTAAAAAAAATTATATGATTCCGCCAAATCAAAACAAAGTTGACGATTTGATTCAACTGGATTTAGGTTATATTCCCGATATAAGTGTCGAAGATTACAGGCTGACGATAAACGGCTTTGTCGATAATCCCGTCATTTTGACTTATGCCGATATTGTTAATATCGGAAACGATAAAGTAATAGACGACTTTCATTGCGTTACCGGCTGGACGAAAGAATCCGCCGAATGGAAGGGCGTTTTATCAAAAAAGATTATAGCGGAAGTTAAACCCCATAAATATGCAAAGCATGTTTTGATAGCTTCCTACGACGGTTATACGACAAATGTGGGCATTGATTTTTTATTGAAAGATAATTCCATACTTGCAATTAAATACGGCGGAGAAGTTTTAACTCCCGAACACGGTTTTCCGGTGCGGTTGGTTATCCCCGGTAAATACGCATATAAAAGCGCCAAATGGGTAAAAGCCGTTACTTTCTTAGATAAAGAAGAGCTTGGATACTGGGAGCAAAGGGGTTATTCCAATAGCGCAGACCCCTTTAAAGAAGAAAGGTATGCTTCGGAAAGGTAATTATAATATTAGGTGAAAACAGGTAAGTAAACCGCTCTTTCCAAAGTTTTAAAGGTTAATCTATGTAAATTTGAATTTAGGACAGTTTGCGGATGCGGAAGGGAAAAAGGGCGGGCAGTTTTATACTCACTAGATGCATAGTTAAGCTCCTTGCTCAGATGATAGAGCCTTATAGGGGTAGAGTGCTTGACCCCTGTTGCGGTTCCGGCGGAATGTTCGTTCAATCGGAAAAAGAGTTTGTTTCCGTTACAACTTAACTCCTGCATTTGTATTGAATCTTATATATTTATATCCGGTTCCTGCACATCATACCCTTTTTGCCTTATTGATTCTTCGCTAAGCTGCCACAATTTTTTTCTTGCATTTATATCGTGGCTTACGGGATTCGGTTTTACTATTTTAAGGTCACTAAAGTATTTTCCCGTAATATTTGCTACATCATCCGAGGTTGCCAGATAAACAGGCGTAATTGCCCCTTCGCCCGCATCCCTGCTGAAAAACTTGCCGAATCCGCCCCAGCCCGCCCTTAACAACTTTGTATTTATTACGCCAGGATGAAGGCAGTTTACCGTGATATTTTTATCCTTCAGCCTTTCGCTTAATTCGATGGTAAAATAAATGACGCATAATTTGGAAAGACCATACGCCCTGTGTCCGTCATATTTTGCCGTGGTTATTAAATTTTCAAAATCCATTTCGGAAGAATGCGCCATAGAACTTACGTTTATTATGCGCGCCGCTTCGGATTGCCTCGGTTTAATTATGGGAATGAGATTTAATGTCAGAAAAAACATGGAAAGATAGTTTATCTGAAATGTTGCCTCTATGCCCTCGGGGGAAAGTGTATAATCGTTTAAATAAACGCCCGCATTGTTTATTAAGACATCCAGATTATCGTATCTCCTTTTAACCTCGTTGAAAAAGTTAAAAACCTCTTTTAAAGATATTAAGTCATAAACAAAGTAATCCAAATGTTTATTTTTAGTTAAGGCGGAAATTTCATCCACGGTTTGCTTGCATTTCTCCCCGCTTCTTCCGTGTATTAACACAAAAAAACCTTTTTTGGCAAGGATAATCGCCGTCTGCTTGCCTATTCCGTCTGTTGAGCCGGTAATAAGAACCGTTTTCATAGTTTAAGCCTCTCCGATACGATATTCCTGACGCTTTCGCTGGCGTCATTCCGCAATAAAAAAAGATATTGCGCAGGAATTCTTTTTGCAACCGCCTTTCTAACCAACGGTTCTCCGTCTTTAACCATGTCTTTTAAATATTCTTCATCGATTCTTTCCGCAACCATAATCCTTACGATAGGCTCTTTATCCTCTACAAGTGAAGGCAAAAACGATTTGTCTATTCTTTCCGCAACGGCATGCCTTACCCAGAACGATTTATCGTTAATCATCTTCGGCAGTTCTTTCGCATTGATTCTTTTCGCGACGATTAAGCGAACTTCTTTGTAAGGGTCGCTTATAAGGGGCGCTAAATTTTCAGGCGGTATTCTCGAGGCGGCTTTGTACCTTATATTTTCGTCTTTATCGCTTACGGCACGGGTAAGATAAGCAGGGTCAGCCCTGCTTACGGCATCAAACCGCTCTTTAAAACTTCCAGTTTTTAAAATATTAATAAACTCTTCTTCGGTCATTTTATCTTTATAATCGATATGTTTATATTGTTCATTATACCTTAAAAATTTATACTTAATATAATATATATATTATATTAAGGAGGTAAAAATATCATGATAAACATAAAAAGGATTTACGACGAACCGTCGGAGGAAGACGGCATAAGAATATTGGTCGATAGGCTATGGCCGAGGGGCGTAAGCAAAGAAAAAGCCGAAATAAATTTCTGGTTTAAAGACATCGCTCCTTCAAATGAATTTAAGAAAAGTCATGGTCAAAAACTTAATTTTAATATGTGAAAATGAAAAATAATGTTTCCGAAGGTTAAAAGTCATATGCATTTTGCACGCTACACAAATTGCAAATTAAGAATATAAAAATCGCATCCAAATTGCTCTAATGACATTACTTAATTTAATTAAAATATATAATAAATTATAAATTTATAAAGATGATAAAACTAATAATAAGCAATTCTGGATTCCCGCTTTCGCGGGAATGACACCCAAAGGGTGAAACGATAAATCCTCTCAAAGTCATTCCCGCGTAGGCGGGAAAGTTTCTTTGAAACTTCACGAGGCTGAAAGCCGAGAGCGAAGGGGAATCCAGAAAATAAAATCCTAAATCGGGATTTGGGTTAAACTATTTTATTGCTTTCTTTCTCATTACATATTATACTTATCATAATAAGCAAATATATATTTAAAATGCTTATCATAATAAGCATAATTATTGATATTCTGCTTATTATAAATATACAAACCAATCAAAGTTAAATTATTAAATTTTAATGTATGGCTGATTTTTTAGAAAATATAGTAAGATTCCATGCCGGCATAATTAACGATACACCATTATCTTTCACGCGATATCTATACGACAAAATTGATTTTAATGAAAGATTAATAGGAATTGTAGGGCAAAGAGGGGTCGGAAAATCTACTTTAATGCTGCAATATCTTAAAAAAAATTTTATCAATCCTGAAGATGGACTATATCTTTCTTTAGACAATCCTATAGTAGCAGGGATTAATTTGACGCTTTTTACAGAAGATTTTGTAGCCAAAAATGGAAAATTGCTTATTTTAGATGAGGTTCATAAATATAACAATTTTCACCAGCATATAAAATCTATTTACGATTCTTTTAAAAAATTAAAGATTATATTTTCAGGCAGCAGCGAATTGCACTTAAAAAGGGATGGGGTTGATTTATCAAGAAGAGCAATAGTTTACAACATGAATGGATTATCTTTTAGAGAATTTATTAATTTAGAAACAGGTTTAAATTTTCCTGCCGTAAGTATAAAAGATATTGTACAAAATCATTATGCCGTATCTTTGAATATTACAAATAAAATTAAGCCGCTATCATATTTTGAAAAATATTTAAATTATGGATACTATCCATTTTATAAGGAAAGCAAAAGTGGATATTTAATTAAATTATATAATGTTATAAATGAAGTGCTCGAAGGAGATATGGTAATCCTTGGACTTATACATCCTTCCCATATTCATAAAATTAAAAAACTTTTAGATATACTTTGTGCATCTGACCCTTTTAAAATTAATATAGAGAAACTTGCTGCTTCTGCAGAAATAGATAGAAATACAGTTTATAAATATATTAAAAACCTTAATGAATCACATTTAATTACGGTATTATATCAAAAAGCTAAAGGATATGGGATAATGACTAAACCTGAAAAATTATACCTGAATAATTCTAATTTAGTTTATGCTCTCTGCAATAATAACAGCTTGGGAACAATAAGAGAAATTTTTTTCATAAATCAAGTTTCAGCGGTAGTACAAAGAGTAAATAGCTATAAATCAGGAGATTTTATAGTTGACGATAAGTTTATTTTTGAAATAGGCGGAAAGAATAAAGATTTTTCACAAATAAAAGATATAGAAAATTCATTTCTTGCATTGGACGGAATAGAAATAGGCTATAAAAGAAAAATACCTCTTTGGCTTTTTGGATTTCTATATTAAAGATTTATTTGCTTAAATTCCTACCGTTTTTAAAATATTTAGAAACTCTTCCTCGGTTATTTTTATAAATTTATAACGGCAAATTTTTATTTTAATTGCAATGTCTGAACTCAGGCGATTGCTATTTTTCATATCCGTTTTAATTGGGCCAATCAGCCGAATATCTTAAATATCCCCTTTTTTTCGGGTTTTACCAAAGGTTTGTACGATTCTAAATCGGCTATATCTTCGGGTTTTTCAATAGAAACGATTATCCATGGCGGAGGGGTGGATATCGAACAGCCGCCGCCCGACATTCTTGGATGATAAATCTTTATTATGGAAGGGTTTTCTTTAGTATGGACATAAAACCATCCGCAAATCTTATCTAACTTTTTAATTTCTTCCATTCTTTCGCTTATAAAATCGGCTGCTTTGCCGGCGCCTAATTCAGCTTTCTCATCATCAAGCTGCGTATAGACATAATACCAGGATGAGCCGGAGTTTTTGACTGCGCCTATTAGCTTTTCGACATCTTCCCATTTCAAGAGGCCGGAAAAAGCCACGGTATCTACTTTGTAAGGCATCTTTTTCTCCTTTTTTTAATTTTCTTTACGTTTATTCTGTTTTCATTTCGTTTTATATTATTTTACCATAACATTATACCCTATTTCGATTATTTCGGCTAAAAATTTATGATTTATATTTATTATGTATAAATTACATTTTGAAAATTATATCCTTAAAAACCTGTTAAATCATTGCTCCTGCGCCTTAAACTTTTAAACTTAAAATTTATATTGTATAATGTAACAATGTGTATAAAATTAATTAATTTAAATTTATTTGTGGAACTTTAATGTCCGTAAAGAAACAGGTAAATAAAAACAAACCTAAAAAAACGAAAAAAAAATTAATAGGGATAATAGCAATCGCGGCTTTCGTCTTAATACTTGCACCTTTTATCATTGTAGCCGTTCTTTATTTTTTGCTTTCATCCACCGTTCCCAATATTATCTCCCTTAAGAGTTATCATCCGCAGCAGGTGAATTATGTATATTCATCCAGCGGAAAACTTGTAGGCTACTTAGGTTCGGTAAACAGGGAGGTTGTTCCTTTTTCAAATATACCTCTGCAGGTCAGGGAGGCTTTTTTGGCGGCGGAAGATAAAAATTTTTATAGTCAGGGACCGCTCGATTATAAGGCAATTGCGAGGGCTTTTGTAGTTAATCTCACGGCGGGACGCATTGTCGAGGGTGGTTCGACGATAACACAGCAGGTGGCAAAAACCCTTCTCGTTCCGTATGAAAGGACATACATCTGGAAGCTGAGAGAGGCTATTTTAGCTTACCGTATAGCAAATAATTTATCAAAAAACGATATTTTAGATATTTATCTTAATCAAATATACCTGGGCAACAACGCATATGGCGTTGAGGCGGCTTCCCTCACATATTTCGGAGTGCCGGTATGGAAACTAAACCTTGCTCAGGCGGCTATGCTTGGAGGGCTTCCGCAGGCGCCGTCGTTTTTAGACCCTTATATTCATTTTAAAGATGCCAAAAGAAGGCAGAAATATGTTCTGGAACAGATGGCCAATGACGGATTCATTTCTAAGGCGCAGGCTATATCCGCCTATAATACAAAACTTGTTTTTCACAACTACTTTAAATATTACGGGATTGCTCCATACTATCTTGCCTTTATCAAGCAGAGGATTATAGATAAGTACGGTAAAACCGTTTATAAAGAGGGCGGACTTAAGATTTACTCCGCCTTAAGCGCAAGGGCGCAGAAATATGCCGACGAAGCCGTAAAACCCGGACTTACTAAACTTTCTCACGAATACGGTTATACCGGTCCTCTTAAAAAGTTAAGCTATGATGAAATGCTTAAAAAAATTAACGAAAATAAAAACCGGGTAGAAGGTTTATACATAGGCAGTATTTATAAGGGGTTTGTTACCGGCGTTTCCCCTGATGGGCAGCTTGCTTATGTTACCGTCGGGAAATTCAAAGGGATTCTTCCCGTTAATAATATGAGGTGGGCATCCAGGTTTGAACGCTATGTTTATTTTGCTTATAGAACCGTTAGCAATGTGAATCAGGCCCTAAAGCCCGGATATGAAATATTAGTCAAATTTGACGGCGCAGATAAAAACCATACGCCCATTTTTTCCTTAGAAGAAAAGGATGTTATCGAAGGGGCGTTAGTTTCGATTGACCCTAAAAACGGGTATGTGAAAGCCATGGTCGGCGGTTACAGTTTTAAAGATACTCAGTTTAACAGGGCGCTTTATGCCAAAAGGCAAACCGGTTCGGCATTCAAACCTATCGTATATGCCGAGGCTTTAACGCTCGGGTACTCCCCTTCTTCTTTAATAAACAACACTCCCGTGATTTATCCGACGGGGGTTCAGGGGAAGTATTATAAGCCCCACAATTTTTCGCGCCGGTTTACCGGCCCGACGACGCTTTTAATAGGACTGGCGCACTCCATCGATGTTATTGCCGTAAAGCTTTTGGAGAAGGTCGGTGTGGATAAAGTGGCGAATTTAGCAAACGAGATGGGTATCCGCCATGTCGTAAGAAACCTTACTATGGCTCTGGGTTCGTCAAGCGTCAGGCTTATCGATTTAACGGATGCTTATACCGCGTTTTCTAACGGCGGAAAGGAGTGCAAGCCCATTTTTATCGTAAAGATACTGACGCCCGCAGGTAAAACCCTTTATCATAATACGCCTGTCTGTAAACAGGTGCTGACCCCTCAGGTTGCTTATGTTCTGACAAATATGCTTGAACGGGTCATTACAAACGGAACCGGCGTTACCGTCTCGAAAATAAGGAAAATTACCCCGTATGTCGCGGGGAAAACAGGTTCGTCAAGCCAGTACAGGGACGGCTTGTTCATGGGATACACGTCTTCTTTGGTAACCGGTGTTTGGACTGGGCTGGACGATTTTCATTCGATGGGAAGATTTATGGTCGGGGCTATCACTGCCGCGCCGATTTGGGACGCTTACATGTCTAAGGCGCTGAATATTTATCCTCCGAAGGCATTTAAAATTCCAAAAGGAGTGGTATTTGCGGAAATTAATCCTCACACGGGTTTAATTGCAAATTCAAATTATAAGGATCCGATTTTGATGCCGTATGTTTCGGGGACAGAGCCGACCTTGAGTAAAAAACAAAAAAAGATCAAAAACCCGCAGTTGTTTTTTGGACTGTTTTAATTATTTTATTTTAGCTATATAGATTCCTGCCGCCTTTCACCTGCAAAGGCGGCATGCACTTTTAAACGCAGGCAAAAGACGTGCAGAGCCTGCCCTCTTCAGAGCTTCTGGGCAGGGGAACGACAAACGAGAGGATAAAATTATTTTGAATACGCCAAAACCTTTGATAGACAGCCATGGCCGGAAAATAACCTATTTAAGGGTAAGCATAACGGACAGGTGCAACTTAAGATGCGTTTATTGCATGCCGGAAAAAGGGATTAATCCTTTAAGCCACAGCGAGATAATATCTTATGAGGATATTTTGAGATTTGTTAATGTCCTGGCAAATCACGGGGTTAATAAGATAAGAATTACCGGCGGCGAGCCCTTAGTGAGGAAGGGCTTAGTGGACTTTACCCGCAATTTGGGTAAAATAACGGGCATAACCGATATTTCCATGACCACGAACGGAACGCTTCTTGAAAAATATGCAGCCGAGCTTTATAATGCAGGACTCAAAAGGATTAATATAAGCCTTGATTCTTTGAAAGAAGACAGGTTCCGGCAAATTTCGAGGATGGGCAATTTAAAAGATGTTTTAATGGGCATAAAGCTTGCGCAAAAAACAGGTTTTAACCCCATAAAAATCAATACGGTACTGATAAAAGGGATAAATGACGACGAGATAATAGATTTCGTAAATTTTGCAAGGGAATTTGAAATTAACTTAAGGTTTATCGAATATATGCCTATCGGCGGAAATATTACGGAAACTATCACATCAAAATGGATTGAGGAGAAAATAAGAAGCGTGTTTGACGGCTTTGAGCTGATTTCAGGGAACGGGTATCAAGCGGTTAGTAAAGAATATGGATTTAAGGATAGCAACGCGGTTATCGGATTTATAAGTCCGTTATCGGAGCATTTTTGCACAGGCTGCAACAGGTTGCGGCTTACGGCTTCTGGCAAACTAAGGCTTTGCCTTTTTTACGACAGCGAATATGACATTAAAGAAATTCTAAGCGTCGGACGGGATGACGAAGCTATTTTTAACTGGGTTGCAGGTTTAATCCAGTTAAAACAGGATAAGCATAATTTTAGCGAAAAGGCTAAAAAGCCCGGTTCTTTATTATGGGCTAACGATTTTATGAACGGAATCGGCGGGTAATGATTACTAAAACACTGCAAGCAAAGGAGGAATTTTGGATCAAAAGAGTATTGTCGATATTAACATAGAAGACGAGATGAGGCAGTCATATCTTGATTACGCAATGAGCGTGATTATAGGAAGAGCTCTTCCTGAGGTTAAAGACGGGTTAAAACCGGTTCATAGAAGGATTCTTTTTGCTATGAACGAGATAGGCAATGATTTTAACAAGCCTTATAAAAAATCTGCAAGAATCGTCGGCGATGTAATAGGTAAATACCACCCGCACGGGGATGCGGCGGTTTACGATTCTATCGTCAGAATGGCGCAGGATTTTTCCTTAAGATATCCGCTTGTTGACGGGCAGGGGAATTTTGGTTCGATAGACGGAGACCCTCCTGCCGCCATGAGATATACCGAAATCAGAATGACCAAACTTTCGTCGTTTTTATTAGACGATATAGATTTCGAAACGGTTGACTTTGCCCCCAACTACGACGGTTCGTTAAAAGAGCCCGCCGTCCTGCCGGCTAAGTTTCCAAACCTGCTCATTAACGGTTCATCGGGTATCGCCGTAGGAATGGCATCAAATATTCCTCCGCACAATCTCATCGAAGCAATAGACGCAACGCTCCATTTTATGGATAATACAGGCTGCGGCATAGAGGAATTGACAGCCATAATCAAAGGCCCCGATTTTCCTACGGGAGGCATAATTTACGGTCATTCGGGAATAAATAATTATTTTAAAACGGGAAGGGGGCTTGTAAAGGTAAGGGCCAAGCACCATTTCGAGAAATCAAAAATAATCATAACCGAAATACCGTATCAGGTAAACAAATCAAAAATACTTGAAAGAATAGCCGAACTTGTTAAGGAAAAAAAGATTGAAGGAATATCCGACCTGCGTGATGAATCCGATAGGGAAGGGTTAAGAATAGTTATCGAACTAAAAAGGGATGCCAACGAGACCGTCATAATTAACAATCTTTTTAAACACACCCAGCTTGAGGAAACATTCGGAGTGATTTTTCTTGCGATAGTGAATAATCAGCCAAAAATATTAAATATAAAGGATATGATATCCCTTTTTGTGGATTTTAGAAAAGAAGTAGTTATAAAAAGGACGCTATTCGAATTAAAAAAGGCTGAATCCCGCCTTCATATATTGGAAGCTTTTAAAATTGTAGCCCAAAATATCGATGAAGTCATCGAGCTTGTAAAAACATCCGATTCCCCGTCCGTTGCCAAAGAGCGCCTTATGAAAAGATTTAATTTTTCCGAAATTCAGGCCCGCGCCGTTCTAGATTTAAAATTAGAGAAGATTACAAGCTTAGAGCGCAAACAAATTATTAAAGAATATGAGGAAATACTCGACAAAGTTAAAAAATTAAGAGACCTGCTGGGAAGCGAGATACTTATAAAGAATGTTATAAAGGAGGAGCTTAAGCTTATAAAGGATAAGTTTGGCGATGAAAGAAAGACGGAAATAGTACAGGAAGAAAACGAGGTAACCCTCACCGACCTCATACCAAATGAAGCCATGATAGTTATGATAACCGAAAACGGTTATATAAAAAGGACAAAGTTATCGACCTTTAAGGCTCAACATAGAGGCGGCAAAGGGCAGACGGGCATTAAATCAAAAGAAGAAGATTTTGTCGCAAACTCCTTCTGTGCAAATGCTCTTGAATCTATCCTGTTTATCACGAATATGGGGAATGCCTATAAACTAAATGTTTACGATATTCCTGAAACATTAAAATCCTCCAAGGGCAAACCTATCGTAAACCTTCTTAATTTAAGGGAAAAGGAACTGGTTTCATCCGTTCTTCCTATTGCAAATTTCGATAAGGATTATTCGATTTTTATTGCCACAAAAAACGGCCAGATTATTAAAACCTCGCTAGATAAATTTGCAAATGTCAGGAAAGGCGGGCTTATCGCAATAAGGCTTAAAGACGGCGACGAGGTCATAAGCACTCAAATTGCCGACAACGCCTTAAAGAATCAGCTTGTCGTAATAGCCACAAAAATGGGAAAGTCCATTTGCGTGGGTATTAACGATTTTAGAACTCTGGGCAGGGGAGCGATGGGTGTCAGGGGGATCAGGCTTTCCAAGAATGATTCCGTCGTTTCTATGGATTTGCTTTCCTCGGCGGATGATTACCTTATAGCCTTTACGGAAAAGGGCTACGGGAAAAAGACGAAGATGACGGAGTTTAGAAAACAAAATAAAGGCGGAAAGGGAATAATCGCTATAAAAACGGGGCAAAGAAACGGCTTTGTCGTTTCGGTTCTAAAAGCGTCCGGAGACAACGACATAATAATAATAACCTCCAACGGCAAGATTATAAGGATAAATGCGTCCGATTTAAGAAGCATCGGAAGAAACACTATGGGCGTGAAGCTGATTAATCTCGATGAAAACGAAAGAGTCGTGAGCGCCTTAATCGCTTCCGGCGATTTAAAAGAAATAGAACAAAAATAAAACAACGCGGGTATAAACAAATTGAATATGCAAAAAGCTAAACCCATAGGCATAATAGGCGCAGGAAGTTTTGGAACGGCCCTCGCCGTCAATTTTTCAAAATTTACGCCGCATGTCTACTTAAAAGCCAGAAGCAAAGAATTTGCCGAAAAATTAAATAGGGAGAGGCAAAACGAATGTTATCTTAAAGGGGTGCCGCTTAGCGAGAATATAATAATAACAGACGATTATGAAACTATTTTTAAGAACTGCCATATTATATTTCTTGCCGTGCCTTCGAATGCATTACGGGAGACTTTATTGGATATAAAGACATATAGCGGCAAGTTTAACCTTCAAGGTTATATTTTCGTGAATACGGCAAAAGGTTTAGGCGATAAGTCTATGGAACTGCCGCACAAAGTTTTTTCAAGAACCCTCGGGAATTTAATGCTCGAAAGATATGCGGTTTTAAGCGGCCCAAGTTTTGCGGTCGAAGTCTCTAAGCATCTTCCCACGGCCGTGTGCGTCGCGTCTTTTAATAAAAAAATTTTAGACGAATTAAAAAATTTCTTTAAAAATATAGTAAACTTTAGAATATACACCTTAGACGATGTTATAGGGGTTGAACTGGGCGGGAGCCTTAAAAACATTGTTGCGCTGGCGGCAGGTATTTCCGATGGACTTGGTTTGGGCAATAATGCCAGAGCGGCGCTTTTAACGAGAGGGGTAATCGAAATGACGAGATTCGGCGAGGCTTTGGGGGCAGATAATATCACATTTACCGGTTTGTCCGGCTTAGGCGATTTAATACTTACATCGACATCGGATTTAAGCCGGAACAGATCTGTCGGGGTAAGGATAGGAAAAGGCGAGAGCTTAGATTCTATTGTAAAAGATATGAAAATGGTAGCGGAGGGTATAGCCACGACAAAGTCCGTCCACATAATAGCTAAGGAGAAAAATATTTATATGCCGATAACGGATGTTGTTTATTCCGTGCTTTATGAAGGGCTTAAACCTGCGGACGCGATAGTGAAACTTTTGGAAAGGGATATAAAAAATGAGTTTGTTTAAATTTATAATTTATAATAAATACCTTAATCCTGCATGAGAATTTTATATTCTGGATTCCCGCCTACGCGGGAATGACATAGCTGGTATTTAATTTTTAACCCAACGGTGTCATTCCTGCGAAAGCAGGAATCCAGTGTTATTAACTGTTGGATATATTAATATAGTTTCTATCACAGGATTAAGGAAATGTAAATGACAAGGGAGCCTGATTATGGGGATTAAATTAGAATACCTTCAAGATTTACAGTTCAAAGCATATTCGGATAACGGCAACGGCTACTCTGTTTTACTCGATACTTCAAAAGAGGCAGGAGGAAACGACGAGGGTATAAAGCCTACGGACTTAATTCTCGCCGGACTTGCCGGATGCAGTTCTATGGATATAGTTTCCATATTAAAGAAAAAAAGGCAGAATATAATTTCTTATAGCGCTAATGTTAGCGGCGAAAGAGCGGAAACGCATCCGAGGGTATTTACGAAAATGGTTATAACTTATGAAATTAAGGGTAAAAATATCGACGAGCAGGCGGTAAAAAGAGCAATCGAATTATCGAAAGATAAGTATTGCAGCGTCTGGGCTATGTTAAAAAATGCCGTCGATATCGAGTGGTCATATAAAATCGAAAATATTTAAAATTAAAAATAAGATAGGCGGAAAAAAGCATATTCAATGGTAAAGTTGTTCCACTCCCTTGACGGGAGGGGTTAGGGGAGGGTGCATATAATATGAAAAATTTTGATTTAACGGAAAAGGAAAAGGCCATTTTGGTAAAAACAGCCAGAAAATCTATCGAGGATACACTTAATAAAAATAAGGATGAATTTCTTAACTCGCAGGAACTATTGTCCGAACTTACGGATAACCTTAAAATAAATGCCGGCGTTTTTGTCACATTAAAGACGGGGGGAGAGCAGTTAAGGGGATGTATAGGCAATTTTATTTCTAATATTCCGATTTATAAAAATGTTTATAAAATGGCAAAAGAGGCGGCTTTCGGCGACCCGAGATTTATGCCTTTAAACAACCAGGAACTTCAAAAAATAAAGATAGAAATATCGGTTTTATCCCCTCTTGAAAGGATAGATAATCTCGATAATATAGAAATAGGCAGGCATGGCTTGTATCTTATAAAGGGGCCGTGCCACGGGGTTTTGCTCCCGCAGGTTGCTACCGAATGCAATATGGATAAAGAAGGTTTCCTGGAAGCCGTTTCGATGAAGGCGGGACTTTCGCCCGATGCTTATAAAAACGGCGCCGATATATGTACATTTTCGGCCCTTGTTTTTGGGGAGTGAATAGAAGGATTATATGAAATATTATCCCGTTAATCTAAACATTTATAATAAAAAGGTTCTTGTCGTCGGCGGCGGTATGGTTGCGACAAGAAAGGCGGAAAGGCTTGCGGAAAGGGGCGCCGATATAACCATAGTTTCGCCGGAAATTTCCCCTGAAATCGCCGGATTTGTTAAGCAATCCATGGTTCGATGGGTTGATAGAACTTATAAAGCAGGGGATGAAAAAGGAGCGTTTGCCGTATTTTGCGCAATTTCTCCCGGCAAAAAAAGTATAAAAATAGAAGAAGGGCTGTTCAAAAGATGCGTAAAAAAAAATATTTTGATAAATATTGCCGATAAGCCGGAATTTTGCACATTTACCCTGCCCGCCCTTGTTTCAAGGGGGGAATTCGATATAGCTATTTTTACCGGCGGATTAAGCCCAAGGCTTGCTAAAAAAATAAAAGAGGATCTGGAAAAGGTTTATGGCAGCGAATATGATACTTATGTTAAAATTCTCGGCTTAATAAGGCATGAAATCAAGATGAAAAAATGGCCTCAGAGCAAAAATCAAAAACTTTTTGAAGAATTAGTCGATTCTGACCTTTTTGAACTCGTCAAAGATAAAAAATATTCTGAAATTAGCCTTTTTATAAGTAATTTTATACAGAGAGCCCAAGCATGATATTTATGACCGCAGGAGAACTATATCTAATCCCGTTTTTTATTTATGTTTTTTCTTATATGTTTATTCTATTAAGAAAAAAAAGATTTTATCAGGTTTTTATATCGTTAATTTATGCGGGATTTATCATTCAAAGTTTAATTTTTTTTATATGGCTGAACCTTCGCGGATTTAAAGGTATGATGTCGGTAGATTGGATTGTTTTCTTTAATGCATGGATTATTATGATTGTGGTTGTTTTGTTTAATCTCTTTTACAAAGCAAAATATATCCTGATATATATAACCCCTATTGTTGCAATAAATTTATTAATAGGCTTTTTTGCTCCCCATGTTTATATTAACATTAAATCAATTTTTTCAAACTTCGATCAGGCTATTCTTTTAATCCATATAATTCTTATATTAATCGGGGATTCACTATTTGCTCTTGCTTTTATAATTTCTTTAATATATATTTTTCAAGAAAGAAGGATTAAGATTAAGAAAAACTTAAAATTATTCGATAAAAAAAATCATCCATTCGACGAGGTTTTTTATCAGGGCAAGGGCTATAATTTGGAGTTATTGGACAACATGAATTACCAGTGCTTAAAAATAGGTTTCCCTTTAATTACCATCGGTATTGCTATGGGAATATATTTGTCTAATTCTTTATTTAAATCTTTTATGATTGTAAAACCAATCGAAATTATATCTTTAGCGACATGGCTTATTTATGCTGTGCTGCTGCATGAAAGGGTTGCAAAAGGACTCAGGGGGAAAAAGGCTGCGGTTTTTAGCATAGTCGGATTTTTATTGATTATTTCCAGTTTAAGTTTTTCTTTTTATTTATTTCCCGAATTTCATGGTTTTAAATAAGATTTATATATTAAATATATGGATATTTTAATTATAGGCTTAAGCCATAAATCTGCAGATATCGGCGATAGGGAGATAGTCTCCAAGAAGATTTTAACCCCCGAATTAAGGCAGGAATTCGCAAAAAAACTGCTTAATTTGAAAGATGAAGAAGGCAGACCGTTAATTAAAGAGCTGGCGATACTTACTACCTGTAACAGGTCTGAATTTATAATGGATTTATCCCCATGGGCGGTTGGAAAAGAAGCCCATTTTATAAAAGATTATATCTCCGGGTATTTTTTTGTGAAAAAAGACGCGGATAATCTTTTATATATGTATCTTAACTTTGAAGCTGTTAAACACCTTTTTAGCGTAGCCTCAAGTTTAGATTCTATGGTAATAGGGGAACCGCAAATACTGGGACAGATTAAAGATGCATATAACGAATCATGCGAATTTCGAATGAACGGCCAAGTTTTAAATAAGCTGTTTCATAAGGCTTTTTATTGCGCAAAACGGGTTAGAACCGAAACAAAGATAGCATCCTCTCCCGTATCTATAAGTTATGCGGCGGTAGAACTTTCAAAAAAGATTTTTAACAGCTTAGGCGATAAGAAGATATTGCTTTTGGGAACAGGCGAAATGGGCAAGCTTACCGCCAAGCACTTTATAAAAAACGGAGTTCATAATATTTATATAGCGAACAGGACAAAAGACAAGGCCTGCCATTTTGTAGAAGAGTCATTTGGGGTGAATGAAAAAAACTGTATAGATGTGATTGATTTTTCGGAGTATTATAAATTACTGCCCCACACCGATATTGTTTTATGCTCGACCGGTTCGGAAGGGTATGTGCTAAGGTATGATGATATTATGCCCGTTATAAAACTTCGCAAACAAAGGCCGCTATTTTTAATCGATATTTCCGTTCCAAGGAATATCGACCCTGAAATTAACAAGATTTCCAATGTATATCTGTACGACATTGACGATATCGGAAAAATGATCGAGGGTAACTTAGAAATAAGAGAAAAAGAGGCTGTGACCGCGAGCGAACTTGTAGAAATAAACGCAAAGGAGTTTATGGAGTGGAAGAATTCGTTAAATGCCGTGCCGGTCATAGTTTTACTTAGAAACAAGGTAAAAGATATATTAGAGATAGAGTTATCGAAATATATCGGCGAAAAAAAAGAAAAGGGCTTAATTATCAATTCACTCACGAATAAAATCCTTCATGAGCCGATAACCCTTATCAAAAAAGCCGCTGTAGATTCAAGCGAAGCGAATATGTTAGAGACATTAAAAACCCTTTTTAATCTTGGTTTAGGCACAGACAAGGAAATCGGGCATAAGAGAAACAACGATAATATAATAAATAAGGAATGTGAAAAAGGGTCCGGCGATAAAAATAATTTGTCAAAGATAAAGTTAATAAAATAATTATAAAATAATTTAAATATTATAAATTCTGGATTCCCGCTGAAGCGGGTTGGGATACCCGTTGGGTGAAAAGTTAAAATCCCGTATTGTCATTCCCGCGAAAGCGGGAATCCAGAAAAGAAATTTTCTATCGGCAATTTTGGGTAGTTCACATAATTTAATAAATAAAAGGTAAGTTTTGAAACTAAAAATAGGAACGCGCGGAAGCAAGCTTGCGTTATACCAGGCTAATCTTGTCAAGGATAAAATAAAACAGCTTTTCGATGATCAAAATAAAAAAATAGATATCGAAATAAAAACTATTAAGACCTCGGGGGATAGGATTTTGACTGCGTCGCTTAGCAATTTTGGCGGCAAAGGACTATTCGTAAAAGAAATAGAAGAGGCTCTTTTTAGCGAAGATATCGATATTGCCGTACACAGTTTGAAAGATGTCCCGCAGGTAATACCCGAAGAACTGGCTCTGGGTGCGGTATTAAAAAGGGACGACCCGAGAGACTGCGTTATTTTAAAGGATAAACCGGAATCCGATAAGGAATTGGATTCCGTAAATTTTGCATCTTTGTTGAAAAATCACGCGATAGTCGGGACATCGAGCCTCAGGAGAAGAGCCTTGCTTGCCCGCTTCAGGGATGACATAATATTTGAACCATTAAGAGGCAATATCGATACGAGATTAGGAAAATTAAGAGACGGATTTTTCGATGCTATCGTCCTATCGTCAAGCGGACTTATAAGGCTTAATCTTTCTTCCAATATAGATGTTTATTTAGACCCCCTTACATTTATTCCCCAGTGCGGACAGGGAGCCATAGTAATAGAATATAAAAGCGCCAGAGCCGATATAGGCGAAATAATTAAACCGTTGAACGATGAAGACACAAAGTTTTCGGTTTTTGCCGAAAGGGCATGCATTAAAGGGTTAAACTGCGGATGCGCGTCTCCCGTCGGGGCTTATTCTTATATCGAGGGTAATGATGTACATATAAAAGGCTTTGTCTCTAATACTTACGGGGAATATTTAGAGGATGGGGTTACCGGTAAAAAAATAGATTACGAGAATGTCGGGAAAAAATTAGCCCTGAGTTTAATAAATAAAGGCGGGTTCGAGATACTGAGCAAAAACACGATACTATAAAATCATTATAGATTTTGCGCGCGCCTTGGAAGAGGCGGCAGGCAACGAACAAGAGGATTATAAAGTAAATGGATAAAAACAAAAATAAAGAGGAAAAAAAAACGGATAAAAATTCAAAAACAGGAATGGTTTATCTTACGGGCGCCGGACCCGGAGACCCGGAGCTTTTGACCCTCAAAGCCAAAACGGTTTTGCAGGAGGCGGATGTTATCGTATATGACAGTTTAATTTCGGAAGAGATTTTATCCTACGCAAAAGATGGGTGCGAGATAATCTATGCGGGTAAAAGATCGTCAAATCACAGCCTTCCGCAATATTCTATTAATGAACTTTTGGCAGAAAAAGCCAAAGAAAATAAGGTTGTCGTCAGGCTTAAAGGGGGGGACCCTTATTTATTCGGAAGGGGCGGGGAAGAGGCCGAAAGACTTTTTAAAGACGCAATCCCCTTTGAAATAATACCCGGCATTTCCTCGTCTTTTGCCGTTCCTGCTTATGCGGGCATTCCTTTGACACACAGGGATTATGCCTCTACCGTTGCAATTGTGACGGGACACGAAGGAGAACATAAGGAAAAAAGCACAATAAATTGGGACAAGCTGTCCGGCGCGGACACAATAGTAATTTTAATGGGGCATAAAAATCTGGATTCTATCGCTAAAAATATAATTTCTTCGGGAAAAGATAAAGATACCCCTTGCGCCGTGATTCAAGAAGGGACTACTTTAAATCAAAAGGCGGCGGCAGGAACATTGGCTACGATTAAAGACGAAGCTGACAGGCACGGTTTAAAAAGTCCGCTTATACTTATTGTCGGGAATGTCGTTAAACTTAGAGATATACTGAACTGGTTTGAAAAAAGACCGTTAAGCGGTTTAAAAGTGATGGTTACAAGAGCGGAGGGGCAGGCAGGCACGCTAATCCATAGGCTTAAAAGGCTTGGGGCTTTCGTAATGAACCTGCCGCTTATAAAGGCGGTTAAAGGCGGAAGTAATATAGATAGGGCTAAGATTCATGAGGCAATAAAAAATATTAAAGATTACGATTATATCATTTTTACAAGCGTTAACGGTGTTTCGGGGTTTTTTGACGAGTTTTTTTTGAAAGGGCTGGACGCAAGGTCGCTTTTCGGCAAAAAAATAATTTCCGTAGGCAAAGTCACGTCGTTGGAGTTAAAAAAATACGGCATAGTTCCGGATATTATCCCGTCCGAATTTTCCCAGACGGGCATAATAAATATTATTAAAGATACTGAACTTAAAGGCAAAAAAATTCTTTTTCCTCAGGCTTTGAAAATAAACGCCGAACTTCCGGAATTTCTTATATCGAGAGGCGCAATTTTAGAAAATTTGCCCGTTTATGAAACCGTTATACCCGAAAAATCGAAAGAAGAGATATATGAAATTTTTAGCTCCCTTATAACAACAAAAGGTAACGGCGCAAAAAGGGTTCATAAAAATATAGGCCTTCCGAATGACCTCTCATTAAGTTCTTTCGTTGTGAGCTTTACAAGTTATTCAACCGTCGAAAATTTTGTCAACTTAGCCGAAGGCATTCAAAAAGGGCTTTTGAAGAGGATTACGGGTTCCGGGGTCAAATTTGCGAGCATTGGGGAAAAGACGGCTAAATATGCGTTGGGGTTTGGTATTAAATCTGATATAATATCTAAAGATGTCAATATAGATTCGTTAGTTGACGGAATAGTAGATTTTTATCGAAAAAACAAGATTTAATGCCGGATTAAGGATATTAATAAAAATAAAATCAAGGGGTTAATATAAAAATGATAGGAATATCGAAACTTTATTGCGGCGGGGTTCACGCTTCCGACGCCCTTCGTTACGGGCGCATGTCGAGCAAACTGCCCTCCCACCTTTTACAATTTTCCGAGGATAAAAAGCCTGTAATCGTATGGAATATGACAAGGACATGCAATTTAAATTGCATCCACTGTTATTCCCAATCTAAAAATCTTCAGTATAACAACGAGCTTACGCTTGAAGAGGGCAAGGCGTTTATAGACGATATCTCTGCGTTCGGCTCCCCGGTTATGCTTTTTTCGGGCGGCGAACCGTTAATGCATCCGCATTTCCTTGATTTGTGCTTTTATGCAAAGTCGAAAGGAATGAGGGCGGTTATATCTACCAACGGAACCCTTATTACTAAGGAGTTAGCTTCCGAATTAAAGAAAGTGGGACTGTCTTATGTCGGCATCAGCTTAGACGGGCTTGAGGCGGTTCATGACAGATTCAGGGGCAAAAAGGGCGCCTTTGGGGAGGCTCTGAAAGGTATTAATTATGCCAAAGAGGCAGGAATTAAGGTCGGGCTGCGCTTTACCATAAATAAAAGAAACGCTGAGGAAATTCCCGGCATTTTCAAACTGCTGGAGGAAGAAAATATCCCAAGGGTTTGTTTTTATCATCTTGTTTACGCGGGACGGGGAACAAAGCTGATAGACGAGGATTTATCTCTAGAAGAAACGAGGCAGACGGTCGATACAATATTGGAACTTACAAAAGAGGTATATTCAAGGGATAACCAAAAGGAAGTTCTTACCGTCGATAATCATGCCGACGGCCCGTATATTTATTTAAAGCTTTTAAAAGAGGGCAAACGGGAAGAAGCGGAAAATGTTATGAGCCTTCTCAAGATGAACGGGGGCAACAGTTCCGGGGTTGGAATCGGCTGTGTCAGCTGGGATGGCGAGGTTTATGCCGACCAGTTCTGGAGGCACTATTCATTCGGCAATATTAAAGAAAGAAAGTTTAGCGAGATATGGACGGATACCTCGAACCAGCTTATGAAACAGCTTAAAAATAAAAAGGCTTATGTAAAAGGAAGATGCGAAAGTTGTAAATGGCTTGATATTTGCAACGGCAACTTCAGGGTCAGGTCGGAGGCGAAAGAGGGGGATCTTTGGGCGCCGGATCCGGCTTGTTATTTGACGGATGAGGAGATTTATAATGGAAAATAAAAATATTTCGATGCCTGCCGGTCATCCGGGTCAAATGCACGGCGGCGGTTTGGCGCCTTCGAAAAAAAACGAGCTGAGATTAGTCTTTTGGGAGCTTACCGCAAGATGCAATTTGAAATGTATTCATTGCCGTGCCGAGGCTCAGACGGAAAGGCAGGAAGACGAGCTTTCGACGGAAAAGTGTTTTGCCGTTATAGACGAGTTGTGCGGATTTAGCAGCCCCATCCTTATTTTAACAGGAGGAGAACCGCTATACAGAGACGATATTTTTGATATTGCCCGCTATGCCGCGGGTAAAGGTCTTCGCGTCGCGCTTGCTACTAACGGCACATTAGTGAACGAAAAGGTTGCGGAACAGATTAAAGAAAGCGGCATCAAAAGGGTTTCTATAAGTTTGGACGGGGCAAACCCCCAAACCCATGATACATTCAGAATGATACCCGGCTCCTTCAAAAGCGCGTTTAACGGCATTAGAAATCTGCAAAAAGAAGGCATCGAGGTACAAATAAACACCACTATCGCAAGGCACAATGAGGACGAGGTCAAAGAGATACTGGATTTAGCCTTAAACAATAACATAAAGGCTCTTCATATATTTATGCTTGTACCGGTTGGCTGCGGCATTCAGATAGCGGATTCCCAAATGCTCGATAAACAAAAATATGAAGACGTATTATCATGGTTTTACGATAAGACTATGGAGTTAAGAGGCAGAATCGAGCTTAAAGCAACATGCGCCCCTCATTTTTTTAGGATTATGCATAAAAGAGCAAAGGATGAAGGCATAACCATATCCCCTCAAACTCATGGCATGGCTGCCGTTACAAAGGGTTGTTTAGCCGGGAGCGGCGTTATGTTCATATCTAGAAAAGGCGTCGTTCAGCCATGCGGTTATCTTCCCGTTCAAGCGGGGAATATTACAAAAGAATCCGTCAGTGAAATTTGGAACGGCTCCGAAGTCTTTTTAAACTTAAGGGATACCGGTCTTTTAAAGGGTAAATGCGGCATTTGCGAATATAAAAAGGTATGCGAAGGATGCAGGGCAAGGGCTTATTATGAAAAAGGAGATTATATGGAGGAAGAGCCGTATTGTATTTATGAGCCGACAAAGGGAAGGCTTGTCAATCCCAAAATTGTCGATAGAAATCCCTAAAATGACTTTAAAGTTATACGAACACTGGATTCCTGCTTACGCAGGAATCCAGTAAATAAAATTTCTATTGCAGTACAGGGTAAATAATTTAATTAACTTATGGATAAGAAAGCAAACACCCTTCACAGATTTATAGCTAAGGCTATCGATTTACTGATATTTGGCTTTTTAAGCGAAGTGTTTTATCCTTTCGGCTTTTTAGCGGGTATTTTGTATATTTTAATTGCGGACGGGTTTTTTGACGGGCAAAGCCTTGGGAAAAAGATTATAGGTTTGAAGGTTGTAACAATTTCGGATGAAAAACGAATCGAATTTAAGGAATCGATTATAAGAAATTCCTTTCTTGCTTTAGCCCTTTTATTTTCCCTCATACCGTTTGTCGGATATTTTTTACTTTTCACGGTGGGTCTTTTCATATTTGGCGTCGAGACCTATTTTGTCATAAAAAGCCCAGAAGGTGAAAGGCTGGGGGATAGATTTGCCTTTACCCGCGTTATAGATGTCAAGAAATTTTAAACGAATAATGGAAAATAGCCTGCCTCAAAAAAAAACGGAAAAGAAAAGCCGCCCTAAAGCCAAAGAGATTCTTAATATTAAGGCAGACCTTTTTTTAATAGATTCAAGCTCCTATTTTTACAGAGCTTATTATGCCCTCCCCTCCCTTACAAATTCCAAAGGTATTCCCACAGGCGCCGCGTTAGGATACACGCGGATGCTTATGAAGCTAATTAAAGAGGCAAATATAAGGTATGGGGCATGCCTTTTCGATTCCCACGAAAGTTTAAGAAAGGAATCTTACGAAGAATATAAAGCCAACAGAAAGGGGATGCCCGAAGACTTGCTGTCGCAGGTCGATTATTTAACGGATATTTCTTATTTATTGGGGTTTAGCACATTCAGGCTTAAAGGATACGAAGCGGATGATTTAATTGCTTATATCGTAAACAATTTTTCAAAAAAATTATCTATACCTACCTGTATTGTAAGCAGCGATAAAGATTTGAAACAGCTGTTATCGGATCAGGTTTTTATATACGACGCCCTTAAAAATAAAATTATTACGGCGCGGGGTTTTGAGGAAGAATACGGAATAAAGCCGGACGAATACCTTTATGTTCTTGCATTAATGGGGGACGCCTCCGATAATATTCCGGGGATCAAAGGTATCGGTGAAAAGACGGCGTTTAGTTTAATAAAGACCTATAATAACTTGGACGGCATTTACGAAAATATAGGCGGGATTAAACAGCAAAAGCTCAAGGATTTGCTTATAAATCATAAAGAAGAAGCGTATAAGAGTCTGGAGCTTGCCTCATTTTACAAAGACATCGATATTGAGGGGGCATGTTTTACACCTGAACTAAAAGAACCTGCCGATAAAAGCTTGGAAACTTGCGCAGGGAAGAGTTTTTATGCATTAGGCGATTTTGCAATGAGGCAAAAAGACAATAACGGACTTTACGATGTTTTTAAAAAATTGGAATTTAACTCCCTATTAAAGGAGCTGGAAGCGGGCATGAGCGGCGGGGACGGTTCTTCAGGCAATTATTACCGTGACAACATTAACGATACTAATATTAAAGATAACAAAATTCTTTGTCATTCCGAAGGAAGCAGGAATCCAGTATATAAAATTCTATCAATTTATATAGACTTTAACGATAAAAACAAAGATTTGCCGGATTTTAACTTTGAAGGCGATAATGGCGGGGATTTAATACACTTATTTTCAAAAGAAACGGGAACCGAAATTATCAATCTAAAAGACCTTGCCGCCCGCCCGCAAGTATTAAATTTATTAAAGGACGATTCCATTTATAAAACGGGTTACGACCTTACGGGCATTAAAAGGTTTCTGGGGAAAAGCGGCATTGAATTAAATAATTTGTTTTTTGACATAAAAATAGCGTCCTACCTTTTAAATCCGATAAGACATTCCCATAGTTTTACAGATATAAAAAAAGAATTCGAAAATGAGTCAAGAGGTTTAAACGGCATAGACTTAATGCCGCCAGAGGATTCAAATGTTCAAATAGAAGCCGCGGACGAAGCCTTTTCGGTTTACATCCTGTATAAAATTTTTGAAGCCGGGATTGAAAAAGATGCGGATTTAAAATATCTGTTTTACAATGTCGATATGCCGCTTTCTATGGTTTTGAGCGATATGGAAGATGTAGGGATTATGGTTGACAAAGATAAGCTCATGTCTTTGTCGGTCGAATTAGACATAGAATCAAAGAGGCTTGCAGGCATCCTGCACAAAATAGCGGGAAAAGAATTCAATGTCAATTCGCCCAAACAGCTTAGCGAAATTATGTTCAACGAAATGAAATTTAACAGGGTAAAGAAAAACAGCACCGATATAGAGGTTCTTTCAACATTAAAGTCTGGATTTGAATTTTTATTGCAAAAGAGTGAAGACGGGACAATAAGGCAATATCTGGAATTTATAGACGGCCTTATATCCTACAGAAACAAAGTTAAGCTCAAAACATCTTTTACGGATGTTCTATTAAAGGAAATCGACAAAGATGGCAGGGTTCACACCTCTTTTTCTCAGATTACGACCTCTACGGGCAGGCTTGCAAGCCAGAGCCCGAACCTTCAAAATATTCCGGCCGCGGGTGTTGAGGGGACTAAAATAAGGCAGTCATTTATTGCAAAAAACGGTTGTCTTCTTTTGTCGGCGGATTACTCTCAAATCGACTTAAGGGTTATGGCGTCTATTTCGGGAGATAAAGCATTGGTTGAAAGCTTCCAAAACAACGAAGATATTCACGCAAAAACGGCGTCCGAAATATTTAAAGTTAATCCCGAAGGTGTTGACCCTGCTATGAGAAGGAAAGCAAAGGTAATTAATTTTGGAATAATTTACGGTATGAGCCCCTTCGGGCTGTCGAAAGAACTCGGTATTTCTGCCGACGAGGCGAAACTTTACATAGATTTATACTTTAAAAATCACCCCGCCATTAAGGATTATATGGACATAACCGTTGAAGAGGCTAAATCGAACGGGTTTGTCAGGACCGCTTTTGGAAGGAAATGTTATGTGGAAAATATTAATTCCAAAATAAAAAATCTGGCTTCTTTTTCCGAAAGAGCCGCAATAAATGCCCCTATTCAGGGAACAGCCGCCGATATTATAAAGGTTGCCATGGTGAATATTTATAAAAAACTTCAAAGCAGTCCCGAATTAAAAAGCGGTGCAAAAATGATACTTCAGGTCCATGACGAACTTATATTCGAGGTCAAAGAATCTTTAGTGAACGAACTGAAAGATATTGTAACCGTTTTAATGACGGACAAAAACCTTCTGGTAAATGTCCCGTTAGTTATCAATATCGGAGCCGGTAAAAATTGGGCGGAGGCGCATTAAAGGCGCATATTTAATTTATCCCGTATTAGCGTTTATCCGTTTCCGCTCTCCCGCATATTAGTTGTATAATTACCTTAATTATTCCGAACATTAATCTTGCCGCATTTCCGCCGCATTCAATGAGGCAGCCTTCACGGCAGTTAATTCCTTAAATTTATAAACTTGTTTTACGAATTTTAAATCATTATCAAAATTTCTTAATTGATTTATATCGCATAACACTAAAATAAATATAATTTTTTACTTGACAAAATTTTTGTTAGTGATATAAATATGATAAATAGGATAATATTAATCCTAATTATAAAAATAAAACATATGTTTAAAAAAATGTAAATTAAATATATTAATTAAGATTCGGGAGGTGAAGCAAAGGGAGTTTTTTAGTTTTTATTTTGTCTTTTTTATTTTTTTTAGTTTAACTTTTTATTTAAGTTTAAGGAGTTTTTATGGAAGAGTCGCTGGATAGTTATGTTGACAAAGGACTTGTCAAGGGTTATTTGTTTTCCGCGGTAATCTGGTTGTGCGTTGCCACAACCGTCGGATTTTTACTTTCCGTTAAATTTTGGTGGCCGTCGTTTTTAAGCAATATTTCATATCTTTCATTTCCAAGGCTTCAGATGGTTCATGTTAACGGGGTTGCTTTTGCATGGCTTGTTACCGCTTTTTTTGGTATTTCTTATTATTATGTGCCGAGGCTCACAAGGCAGAAGCTTTTCGGCGTTAAACTGGCATGGTTTAATTTATACTTATGGAACGCAATTATAGTTGCCGCCGTTATCGAGCTTTTACTTGGGGACAACAAAGGGCTTCCTTACGCGGAAATTCCGATTTGGATTAATTATATTATTGTCGTGGCTGTGGTTATATATGCCGTAAACATATTCGGAACTATATTCACGAGGCAGGAAAACCAGCTTTATGTCAGCCTCTGGTATTTAATGGGTGGCATAATTTGGACGGCATTGAATTATATTATAGGCAACTGGATTCCGTACTATTGGGCGGCAGGTACGGAAGGAGCCATGTTGAATGGGTTTTATTTTCATAATGTCGTCGGTATGACCGTAACGCCCTTAGGTCTGGCAATAGCCTACTATGTTCTTCCCATAGGGGCGGACAAACCGATTTATTCCCACAGGTTATCCATAATCGGCTTTTTTACGCTTGCTTTTATATACCCTTTTACGGGCGCCCATCATTATATTTACAGCCCGATTCCCACATGGGTTCAAACGATAGCTATTGTTACAAGCGTGCTTCTTATTATACCCGTTTGGGTTGTCATAACTAATTTTTTCGGAACTATGAAGGGAAAATGGACTAAACTTACGGAAAGCCTTCCCGTTAAATTTG
This sequence comes from Candidatus Acidulodesulfobacterium ferriphilum, assembly GCA_004195035.1. Taxonomy (NCBI): domain Bacteria; phylum Candidatus Acidulodesulfobacteriota; order Candidatus Acidulidesulfobacterales; family Candidatus Acidulidesulfobacteraceae; genus Candidatus Acidulidesulfobacterium; species Candidatus Acidulidesulfobacterium ferriphilum. Next base: position 785,768 of record SGBD01000001.1, read on the forward strand.
TAATTTTAGGTATGGTATTTTATCTTCTTACTTGTTTCCAGGGACCTATGCAGTCGCTTCGGTCCATGCAAAAAATAATCCATTTTACCGACTGGGTCGTGGGGCATGCCCATATGGCTTTATATGGAGCCTTTTCTTTATTCTGCTTTGCGGCGATATACCTTATGTGGCCGATAGTGTCCGGCAAAGAAATGGATAAAAAATTGGGAAACTGGCATTTCTGGTTAGGGTTTGTCGGGTTTTCCATTATGGCTATGGTTCTATGGGCGGCCGGTTTGATTCAGGGAATCTTATGGATTGCGCAGGTGCCGTTTCTTAATACCGTATGGGATATTCAGCCGTACTGGGTAATCAGGACGGTGGCCGGGGCTATGATGGTGTTTAGCTTCTATATTATGCTTTACAATATGTGGAAGACTAATAAAAAAGCGGCGGCTTAGGTCAGGGTCAGGCCTCATTAGAAAAATTAAATTTAAGTAAGGAGATAAATTTATGAAAAGGAGTGGTAATATTATACTAATTGCCGGCTTAGGATTCTTTCTTTTAGGATTTGTCGTAGTCGGCCTTATACCGTGGATTCAGCCAAAACAGACAACCCATACCATAATAAATTTAAAAGGGAAACCCGAACTTGTCCACCGTTTAACCGGCTCAGCCGCTAAAGGAAGATTGGTTTATATTCACGAGGGATGCTGGGTGTGCCATACGCAATTTGTCAGGCCCGTTTCGGGAGAAAGACAGTATTATGGCCCTGTCGCGCAGGCGGGAACTTATAATTATCAATTGCCTATGCTTATGGGTAAAAGAAGAATCGGACCAGATTTATCGGACGAGGGAGGAAAGCACACAAACGACTGGCAGTTTGCCCATTTATACAATCCCAATTCAGTTTCTCCCGGGACAATAATGCCGGCTTTTAGCTGGTTATTTAACGGCGGCGCTTCTAAGCCCACAAAAAGGGCGGTTGAACTTGTCGCATATCTTCAAACTTTAGGCACCGATGTTGCCGAGGGAACAGGATATAAGAGCTACTGGCAATATAAAGCCGCTCAGGTCAGCGCTGTTTCGGCCGTAGTTTCCAATACGCCGGAGGCCGTGCAAGAAGGCATGAAGATTTATAACGCAAACTGCCAGGGTTGCCACGGAATAAAAGGCGGCGGAAACGGCCCCGCGGCCGCAAGTTTAAAACCTGCGCCGTGGAATTTTACATCTGGTAAGTGGATACAAAAATACGGCACGGCGGATAAGGATATTTATAATCGTATAGCCCAGGGGGTTCCGCATACATCGATGCCTGAATGGGCTACAACCTTAAAACCGAACCAGATATGGGAAGTTTTATATTACATCAAGACTTTTTCGCAGAAAAAAACCGCGTAAAAGTAAACTAATACTTCTGGATTCCCGCGTACGCGGGAATCCAGAGATGCAATTTATATTGCGGATTAAGGTTTCATATCAGCGTTAAAAGGGAATTATTTAAAAATTATGTTTGATTTTATAAATAAAATAAAAGATAAAGCAAAGCCTTCGCACTGCGATTTTTGCGGGGCTAAAATCGTTAAACGACCTGTAACGGCAGAGGTTAAAACACCCCCCTATATGTTAAACTTCTGCTGTTACGGTTGTAAAATAGGCTATCTGACCCTCGGAAAAAGCGAAAGTTCTATATCTAATCTTATTATAAACGACCTTGCGTTACCGGGTCAGATGCCTGTTTTTCAAAAAGAAAGGGAACGCCAAACGCAAATCCGGCGCGGGCAGCCCGCCGGTTCCGCGGAGCCGACCACTGCTTACACCGTTACCCGCGGCAAAAATGACGAAAGGCAGATTAGCTTTGGAATTAAGGGAATAACATGTTCGTCGTGTATTCCCGTTATAGAAAAAGCATTAGAACTGCAGGATAATATAGAAAGCGCAAAAATCAACCCCGTCACCCATTCCGTTACGCTTAACACGGGACAAGGCGGCGCCGATTTAAAAGCCGTTAAAAATATTTTAAAGAAATTAGGGTATGGGGTATCGGAATATGACAACAGCTATGACAACCTTAAGGAAGAATCATATTCCCTTCTTGCCCGTTTTGCTTTCGGGGTTTTTATGTCCATGAATATAATGGTTTTTTCATTGCTGCTGTATTCAGATTATTTTTTAAGGCTTAAAAACGAAATTATTAATTACAGCCATATTATATTGTGGACGTTTACAACCGCGATAGTCCTTGTCGTAGGCTATCCCATATTTAAAAGCGCCTATAAGAAACTTATCGCTTTAGCGTATAACTCGGATACCCTGATTTCCATGGGGGTTCTTTCCGCTTATATTTACAGCTCTTTTATTACCTTCGGGCTTTATAAAAAATCTTCGGGAGTTTTTTTCGATACGGCGGCAATGATATTGATTTTAATCACCTTTGGAAAATTTCTTGAGGCATCGGCAAAGAAATCGTCCGTGTCGGGACTTCATAATTTGATTAATTTAAGGCCGGATTTTGCGACAATTCTTATTGACGGAGAAGAAAAAGAAGTCGATATCGGGAATATAAAAAAAGACGACATTGTATTCGTCAAGCAAGGGGGATTAGTGCCTGCCGACGGCATCCTTATTTCCGAATATGCCGTTATCGATGAATCTATGTATAACGGCGAAACTTTGCCGGTAAATAAAAAAAATAACGAAAATTTAATCAGCGGGTCGATAAATAAAGGAAAAGATATAAAAATAAAGGCTTCGACGGGCGCGTACGGAAGTTACTTATTTAAAATAATAAGATTCGCCGAAAGAGCTTATAATTTGAAAACCGAACCCTTGAGATATGTCGATAACATAGCAAAAATTTTTGTTCCGGCGATAATAGCCGTTGCCGTTTTAACATTTGCAATTTACTATTTTTTAACAAAAAATTTTGACGCATCTTTAGTGAGATTCATATCCGTGCTGGTGGTGGCTTGCCCCTGCGCGTTCGGCCTTGCTGCGCCGCTTGTCATAACTAACGGAATCTCAAGGGCGCAAAAAGACAAGATACTCGTTAACGGGGCCGAAACCCTTGAACTATTTACAAATGCTGATACATTTATTTTTGATAAAACAGGGACATTAACCGAAGGATTGCCGGAAATAAAAGAGATTGTCCCGTTAAATTCGACTAAAGGCAAAATTACAGGCTTAATTCAGGTTGCATCTTTAATCGAAAGAAATATCGACGACAGGATAGCCGAGGCTTTTAAGCGAAAAGCCGAAAATGCCGAAAAGATAGACGCGGATGATATTAGCGGGATAAAATTTAAAATCGGTTACGGCGTTAGCGCAAAATATTTAAACGATGAGGTATTACTGGGGAATCCCGAATTTCTGGAAGAAAACGGCATATCCTTGAACGCGGAAATCAAAAAAAGGGCTTTAGGATTTGAAAAAGAAGGGGCGGCGGTAGTTTATCTGAGCATTGGGGGAGAACCGAAATGTTTTTTTGTTATAACGGATAAAATAAAGAGCAGTTCCGGTGACGCGATAAAAAATATTTTAAAGCTTAAAAAGAGGGTTATAATGTTAAGCGGAGACAGCGAAGAGGCGGTGAATTTTATAGCCTCTCAAGTCGGGATTCCAAAGGAAAACGCGCATTTTAGAATGAAGCCGGAGGACAAGCTCGAATTTATTCAAAATTTAAAGAAAAAGGACGGGGGCGGCATAGCAGCATTTGTCGGCGACGGTTTAAACGATATGCCGGCAATGGAAGAAGCCGATATTTCCATTTTATCGCCGTCCCATTATAATGTCCCGTTTACCCGGCCGAATGTGGTTCTGTTAAACGGGGACCTAAGATCTATCGTCCTTTTGTTGAAATTATCATCCGTTACAAGAAGGATTATTAAAGAAAACCTGCTATTTTCTTTTATTTATAATTCCGCCGCAATACCGCTCGCCGTTCTCGGTATTTTAAACCCGTTAAGCGCGGCAATTTCTATGATGGTTTCCTCTATTTTTATAACCTTTAATTCTCTAAAGATAAAACTGCGCAGAGTTGAACCTTCCGCCGCTAAAAGGACTGATGCGGATACCGAAAGCGGTATTGCAGTGTATGGAAATGCTTTGATAAAATGAAAATTAATATTAATCTATAAAAATTTATTTAATGATGTTAAGGGGGTGAATTAAAAATGTTTTTTTATCTTTTACTTATTCTTATGAGCTTATTTATGGGTCTTGGTTTTTTCTTCCTTCTTTATTGGGGAATAAAAACTGGACAGTTTAAAAATTCCGAAGATATAGCCAGAAGAATGCTTAAAAACGAGGAAGAAAGCGCCAAACTTAAACAGTAAATCTTATTCGGATTATTAATTTTAATATTTATTTTTAAACGAAAGGAGGTTTCATTATGAATCAGGAACATAGCGAAGAATCTTCAAACATCGAAGTAAGTTCGGGACACGGCATTGTGCCGTTATGGCTTATTTTAGTTATGGCAGGCTTAGTTATCTGGGGTGTTATTTATTTGTATCTTTACTGGTGAGATTCGATATTCGTCTTTTTATCGTTAATTAATTTTTGTGAAAGTTTTTAATTAAGCCTCAGGCTTCCCTTGGCTTTTCCGCTGATATCCCCTTTCGAAAGATTGGGGATGAGCGGCGAAAGTTCAAATAATGTTGAAACTAAATTTTGGAAAGGGTTTTTTGTTCCTTTATATATAGGAGTATATGAATATATGAAATATAATATAAGTATTAATTTTATAAGCAAAGTTTTATTAGTAATTTCAACGCTTTTTATAATATTTGCACCCTTGCTTAATATATTAAGGATAAATGTTTTAAAAGGGACCATTGTCTTATTCGGCAGGTATTATTTTATAAACGAATTTTATGTTTTATGGCTTTTTCTTCTTTTTATACTTTTTGCGTTCATATTTGTTTCGATAGTTTTTGGAAGGGTATACTGCGGCTTTGTTTGTCCGCAGACAATACTTTCTCAAATATTCGAGGGACTCTTTGGTTTTATTAAAAAAAGGGCAGGCGGACTCTCAAAGCCTGCAATATACGCGGCAGTTTTAATTTTTATGACCGTATTATCCCTGTTTATCGGGTTTAATTTGATTGCTTATTTTATCCCGCCGTCTTTGGTTGCGAAGCACGCATTTCTGGAACAAAACTATTTAACGCCTTATATCTGGGTAATTGCAGGGTTTATCGCTTTTCTAATTATATTCGATATGATGCTGCTCAGGCATAAATACTGTATCTATGCCTGTCCGTACGGATTTATACAATTTTTGTTTAACGATTCCAGAACATTAAGGATTTTATACAGGCCCGCAAATAACAGCATGTGCAAAGACTGTACTGATTGTACGGATTCCTGCTTTATGAAAATAGATCCGCGTAAAAAAGCCCTTCAGGTCCAATGCGTAAATTGCGGTTATTGCATAGATTCCTGCAAAGAAAGATTCGATTCTAAAAACAAAAAAGGGAAGAACCTGTTTTATTCGTTTGGACTTGATGAAGATAAAAAAAATAAAGTTAAAAACAGGCCGTTTTTTTATAAGGCAGCGATAGCTTTATTTTTATTATTGGCGTCTTTTTTAATATTTTTCTTTAAGTTTTCCAATTATCACTATTTGAATCAATCCATTTTTAATATAAATCAAAATTATTTTACCCGTAATCCTAAAATGTTCGGAAACAAATATAAACTGATAGTGGAAAACGGGTCGAATGAAACGAAGCGGCTAAAAATAAAAGTGTTAAGTTCAAAGTTAAAATTGCATTTTCTAACGAAGAGCAAATTTAAAATCGAACCGCATAGCAGTTTAACCCTGTATCCCGTTCTTTATATTCTTAAGAATGAAACAAAAGAAAATTTTAAAAAAGGGCCTTATCCTTTGATATTTCAAATTATAAACTCTAAAAATACTATTATTTCGGAGAAAAATACGGTTTTTTTTATAACAAAAATATTTAATAATAAGAAATAAAAAGAAAAGGTGAGAAAAATGAAAAATAAAAAGGATTCTAAAATTACCGGACTTTTGATTTTTAGGAGGTTTACACAGTTTTTAATAATATTTTTACTATTTTTAACTCCCGTTTTGGGATTTATAAGGTTTGACAAAAAAAATGATTCTATATGGCTTTTGCATCATGAAATATTTTTAAATTCCGTTTCGGTTTATGAAGTTACGCTGTTTATCTCATTTTTAGTCATTACGGGATATTTGATATATCTGTTGTTCGGCAGGGTCTGGTGCGGCTTCTTTTGCCCGCAGCTTACTATTTATGAATTCAGGGATTACGCGATAAATAAAATAAAAAGAATTTTTAACGGCGAAAGGCGCGGCTTTCCCGAAAAAATCGTTACCGGCTTATTTATCGCGGCTTTTTCGGCTATTCTGACTTATTCCGTTTCTTCATATTTTATTAATTTTAATAATTTCGGCTCATTTAATTTTGAAAATCTCTTATATCCACTGCTTATCGTGTTTCCTCTATTTATAATCGATTTAACGGCATTAAGGCCTAAGATGTGCGATTATTGCTTATACGGCTACACGCAGTCTTCGCTGTCGGATGAAAATTCAATCGGCATAAGCTATAAACCTTCTGGAACCGTTTGCAAAACCTGTTCGGATTGCAAAGATGTCTGTCCGCAGGGTTTTGACCCGAGAAATACCCATTTCAGAACCTGCTTTAACTGTGCGAAATGTGTTGATGCATGCCCCGAAAAATTTATTAAGTTCGGTTTTAGAGGGAAAAACAACAGGCTGTCCTTTCTGAATTATAAAGCAGGCTTTCTCGTAATTGTTATGGCTGCTTTAGGTTTTTTAATGTATCTGGCGCCCCTCAGGGCAGGCAAAATCAGGTTTACGGCGGCAAATTACAATCTTTATCATTACTGGAACTATAATTCCTCAAAGTTAAAGGGATATTTTTTGAATAAGTTTATAATAAACGCAACAAATTTCACGAATAAAAAAATTAAGGTAAAACCTGAAGCAAACAATCCCGTTCTTTCGAAGCATCAATTTTTAAAAGGAGGAAAGCAGTTTGCCGTATTAAACCCGCATGAAAAAGAAAGGCTTATTTTTTATGTAGGAGTAAAAAGGGGCGCGTTAAGTCCGGGCGTTCACGATTTTAAGCTTTCTTTGGTATCGCCGGAAAACGGAAAGCCTTACGAAACAAATATCGTTTCGATTTATGTGCCGCGCAAGGCGTAACATTCAATTATTTAAGCGCATAAATTTTCAGATGCGATTTGTTCATCTTTTTAATAATTATAACCTTTAAAGGTTTATTTAATTTTTTTATAACGGCAGATATTCGATTCTTATTCAGTATAAAAAAAGAACAGGAAAGCGCATCGGCAACGGTCGAAGGATAGCGGAAATCTTTGTTCTCGACGATGACGGTATCGCTTAAGGTATTTGTTTTAACAGGTGTTCCCGTGATTGGGTTCATAATATGCCCATAATATTTGCCTTTGTAAAAAAACCGGTTTTCATAATTTGCAGAGGTTTCAACGGAGGCATTTGTCAATTTAATGACCTTGATTATCTTATTTCTATTCAACGGATCTAAAAGACCCACACTCCATCTTTTTCCGTTTATATCTTTTCCTATGGCGGTTATTTGTCCTCCTCCATTTACAAGGGCATTTTTTATTCCATATTTTTTTAAGACAAAAAGCGCTTCGTCAATACCGTATCCCTCGCCGTCTCCTCCAAAGTCTATCATCATACCCTTTTTTTCGAGAAAAACCGTTTTTCCGTTTATTTTTATGAATTGGGGATTGCTAAGAAAAATGGTCTTTTTAATGTTTGTTTCATCTGGTACCGTGTATTTTTTATCGTAAAATCCCCAAATTTTCATTACGGGGCCTATAGCGACATCGAAGGAATTATCCGTTAACCGGTAAAATTTAAGACTCAGCTTTAAAAGCTTTAAAAGGTCGGGGTTTGCTTTAATAGGTTTTATTCCGGAATATTTATTAATTAACGAAACATTGCTTGACGGCTTAAAATCGCTTAATATCCCGTCTAATTTTCTTACCCTTTTTATTGCAAGGCTGATTGTTTTTAAATCCCTCGATTTATTTTTATTTGTAGAAATAACCTTTATTTCCCAAAAAGTTCCCATAGAATAAAAGGATTTTTTAATTTCTACTTTTTTACCGGCAGTCTTCTTGTCTGATTTACCGCAGGAATTTAAAATAAAAGCGGAGGCAGACAAAAGTATAACGATTATAATTAATTTGGCGGATTTATTCATTTTTTCTCATATGTAGCCGAAAAACCGTAAAAAATTTTCGATATTTTTAACAGGTTCGTTGTTAATATCCGTGATGCCGTCTTTTATTAATTTTCCGTCAAAATCATGGATATGATTAGGATAGGTTTCAAGCTCGTTATGAATAGGGGCAGTATCGATTATAAATAGTTTTTCTCCCCTTAAGAAATTAAAAGAATATTCTTTTTTAGAAGGATAGTGCAATTCAAGTTGCGAGCCGTCTTTAAACCGCAGCAATAAGCCGTCGCTTTTTACCTCTGCGGGAGTTTTAAATATGTTTTTAAATCCGGCGTTTATATCATCGGCTAATTTTACTGCAAATTCCTCGGGAACCCTTTTCTTTTCCAGAAAATCCTTTTTATATGCCATAAATCCTCCTCTTATTTAATTTCTTTTCTTTTATAATTCATCCATAAATTTTTGTATTTTAAGCCTGTAATGGGCAATGTAGTCCTTGAGATGAAGTATCGAAAGATAACCCTCGTAAGCCGGATGTTCCGGTACGAGTCCTTTTTTGATTCTATTTAATAATCCGTTTTCATCCTTAACATCATAAGCTTCTTTAATATCGTCTATGGCGACTTTCATTAAAGTTATTTCCTGAACCATATCCGCAAGCTCTTTTTTCTTTGAAACATCCTCTACATTTTTAAAGAAATCAGTCATATAATTAATCCTCTTAAATAATTAATATCTCTTTTTATAAAATATAAACATACCCGAAAACATGGGCAGAAAAATCCACATAATATATACAAAAATTAAAAGAAAGCGGTTCAGTATAAATTTTCCCGTTAAAATGCTTGTAAGACCGTAATAGCCCTTAAGGCCCCGGATAAAGGAGATAGTAAAAAGCCTGTAAACATCTGCCGGGTTTACAAGCAAAAAGCCTCCTATAACGGCATTATTTATAAATACGGCCTTTCCCTTTGTCGCGACGAGAATTCCTATCAATAAGAGGTCATAAATAAAAATATAAAAAAACCATAAAAAAACGGAAATGGTTATCGAGGATGTTCTTGACCTTGTGAAACTGGAAATCAACAAAGCAACCGATATGAAAGATATGCCAAGCAATATCGAGGAAAATATAAAAGCGAAATAGTCGATTATATGGCTTGCATTTTCTTTTAATAAAATTATAATGCCGGATATTCCATACCCCGCAAGAATAGCGATTGAGATAACGAGTATGAGTCCTATAAATTTTCCGAGATATATTTCGCTTCTGGAGGCGGATGACGACAAAAGCAAAGGCATAGTTCCGTCCTCCTCCTCCCCCGTAATGGAATCATAGCCAAGAATAAAAGAAATCAAGGGGATTAAATATATCGAAAGGCTCATAAGAGAGGCTATCGTAACGGATGTTCCGTGATAACCGGTTAAACCGAAAGGGCTTGTCCCAAAGTAGGAGATTGCAAGGGATAGAATTGCAAGAATAAAAATTAAGATAAAAAGAGAAATATTCTTAATCCTGTTAATGAATTCTTTTTTGGAGATTGCTAAAATTACTTTTAGGTTAATCATTTGACACCTTTTTAATAGAGAAATAGTTATAAATTTCAAAAAGACCCGGTTTCTGCATAGTCATATCGGCAAGGTCGTTATTATATTTACCGAAAACCTCGTTGATTAATTTTATCCTGTTTTCTTCTAAAAATTTAAGATCCATCGTTGAATTTTTATCGTCAATCAGGTAATCGGTAACCAATTGCTCCGTTTTTATCATATCGAGCCAGTTTCTATCGGGTCTAACATTCTCTTTAAACCTCAGATTAATTTTTGAGGTTAGACCAAGTTCGGCGGCTAACTCCGGAATATTTCCCAAAGCCGCAACCCTTCCGTTTAACATAACGCAAATCCTGCTTGAAATATCTTCTACCTCCGGGAGTATGTGCGATGTTAAAATCACCGTTTTCCCTTCATTGTTTATAAGTTTGACAAGGGAAACAAATTCATTTATGCCGGATGGATCCATTCCGCTGGTCGGTTCGTCAAATATGTAAAGCTCGGGATTTTTAATTCTCGATACCGCAAATGCCAATCTCTGCCGCATTCCTTTTGAATAAGTAATTACCTTTTTATTTGCGGACTTAAGTATTCCGGCATTATACAGCAGTTCTTCAAAAAGTTTTTTATTATAAATATTATTTAATTTTCCAAAAAACCGCATAATTTCAAATCCCGACAGGTTTCCGTAAAAGCTGACCGCCTCAGGGATATAACCGATTCGAGCTTTTATATTTTTAGGAAGCATTCGGGACACATCCATGTCAAAAATTTTTATCCCGCCGGAGGTAAGTTTTGTGAGACCCATAATGATTTTTATAAGGGTAGATTTGCCGGCGCCGTTATGGCCTACGATTGTTAAAACCTCCCCTTCTTTTACCGAAAAATTTATGTCTATCAGCGCTTTAAATAAATACCCGCCCCTGAGTTTATAGTCTTTATGGATATTATTCAGCCTTATTACCTGTTTATCGTTATTTGCCTGTTCTTTGTTTAATTCCTGTTTTAACATAAAAAAATCCGTCCTTTGTTGAATTTATTATTATTATTTTTGAAAAAGTCGGGTTTAAATAAGGGTATCTGTCAACGATGCCCGGAATGGTAAAAATGGGGAAACTGTTTTCAATAAACTGCAGAGTTTGTATAACGGGGGAACCGCTTAATAAAAGTTTTGCAATAGGATATTTCCAGTAAATATAACTGGAGATAGAGTTAGACCTGTAAGGCAGGGAACCTGTATTATTTTTTTTTATACTAAAGCCGTTATAATCCGACCAGTAATTGCCCTTTTCCTTATAATCCCAGTAAACATCGTTATGAGCAAGGAATTTTATTTGAAAAATATTGTCGATAAAAGAGTTATCGTAAACAATATTAGGGAAAGACCCTCCCCATATATGCATTCCTATTTTATTATTTATGACAAGATTATGAATTATTTTGCAATACACGGTATTGTATAAGTCCATTCCCTTACCGGACTTTATTACCACATTGTTTACCACAGTATCGTGAAATGATTGATTAAATAAAAAGCCCTTATGTTTTGCATCAATCACAGTATTCAGAGCTGCGAGGATATGTCTTGAATACATAAGCGCCAACCCGTCCACCGTGTTTTTCACAAAGTTTCCCGCAACGATGTCGTGGTTTGAAAACATATAATGCGTGCCGTAATAGTCGTCTATAATAATGTTTTTTAAAAGATAAGAATTTGGGGACGATACGACATAAAATCCGCCGATAAAGCACTTTATCATATTTTTTTCGAATACGCCGTATTGCGCATTCCATAAATAGATTCCATAACCCCTGTTCCCGTATTGGATTTTTCTGGAAGATGTTATAAAATTATTTTTAACGGTCGCGTAAAACGCGCCGTCCACATAAATCCCGTTTGAGTTAGAATTTATTATACGATTATTTTCGATGACCGCAAAACGGGCTTTTTGCCTGAGGAGAATGCCCGCATCCATTTTTGCAAGATTATTACCTGTATTTATTATTTTAAATCCTTTAACCGTAACATTTTTTGCATTGACCGTTATCCCGCTTCCTTTTAAAAGTCCGTTTATTATTGGATTATTTATCCCGATCAGGATTATCGGTTTATTTATAAATATATTTCCCGAATATTCCCCTCCGCCAACGATAATCGTATCACCGTTATTTGCCGAATTTATCGCCTTTTGGATAGAATTAAAAGGCTTGCCTTTTTCCGCGTAAATAGTTTTAGACAGGGAAATAGAAGGGTTCGATAAAATCGGCACTAATAATAAAAAAAATAAAATAATTTTGTATTTCATCTTTAATCCCGAATAAAAACTATATTATATATATCCTATAAATATTAGCTCTGGATTATTTAATATTCTCGACGATATTTCCTCTTTTAAGTTTCAGTAAGTGAGGGCAGAGTTTTTCGTCGTTATAATTAATCTGGCATTCCAAGCAGTAGAAACATTCGGACCTGTTAATTTTTCCTTTATCGTCTATCGCCCTTATAGTGCACGACCTTGTACAAATTTTGCAGCTTTTACATTCCTCGTATCTTTTTATGCTGAATATTTTTAATTTTGAAAGCAAGCCGAAGGAAGCCCCGAGAGGACACATATACTTGCAAAAAAATCTGTAAGATAGGGCGGATATGCTTATTAATATTATGGCATATGATACGAAATACCACTGTCTTTCGAAGTGCAGATAAAAAACGGTTTTAAACGGTTCCACCTCCGCAAGCCTTTCCCCCCAAGCAATAGATATAATTGCCGTTGCCATTAATATTATAAATATAACATATTTTAAATATACCAGCTTAAAATGAAATTTATTATTAAACTCGAGCGAAATTTTTTTTGCAAGTTTTTCGGGCAGTATTCTTTTTTTTATTCTATAAATATATTCCTGAATGGTTCCGAATGGGCAAATCCAGCCGCAAAACATACCCCTTCCCCATACGATAGAGGTAATAAAAATAAATACAAAAAGAATAAAAATTAACGGGTCGAGCAGGAAAAGCGTTGGATTATAACTTACGAATAAGCTGTCGTAAATTGTGTAAAGATGGGTAATAGAAGGCTGGGAGGGTTTAATCAAGCCGAGTAATACGAGAAATAAAAATAATACGGAATAATATAGCCATTTTATCTTTTTACGCCCGTTTGCCGATGTTTTTGTTGTTATAATCCTGTCTTTAATTAAAAAGACAACGGTTAAAATAATTAGAAATAAACCGAGCACAATAATATAATGGAAATCGTTTAGCCATGCAAGTTCATACGGCTTAAGTTTTTTAATATACCGGTAGCTTGAAATATAATACTTGCCCGGCAGGTGATAGCTTGAGTAAAAGGTCTGAAAACTTTCCCTTTTTAGCATAGAACCGTGGGAAACATGTTTGTGGAAAGTAAAAACTATATGAAAAGGAAGAATCGGATTGAATTTCGAAAGGGGAATCGTAAATATTCCGCCTTCTTTAAAGTATGGAGCGCCTTTTATCTTAATGTAAGAGATATAATTAAAATCGGCATCCCTGAATATTATAGAACTGTACCCCTGCTCCAAATGAAACCTTTCGAATACCCCCCCCCTGACAAAACCGGAACCCAGAAAAGAAGATACGCCTCTTGCAATCATAAAAAGAGCCGCCTGCCGTCTTCTTTGCCATCTCTTTGATAAATAGCCGTATTGATAATTGCCGAGAAGATTTTTTCCAATGTTCGGTACGCTTAATATTCCGTAATACAAAGTTTCATACGGCCCGCCGCAGTCTTTTACGCCCATCTGCGAACATGATATGACAAATTTTTTAATACTGCCGTCCCTTCTTAATTCACCCCAGTTTTTTGGCTTATAATAAGTTTTTAATTCATATTTTACATTAGTAATAGGTTTGATAATTCCGACCTTGGCGGCAAATCTTCTCGCAGCCATAAGAATCGTCTGGTCCATCGCTACGGTCGTAACGCTTGCGCTTGCTATGGCTGATACATGGTTCCTGCCCTTTCCGCCGATATAGATATGGCTTCTTATATTTTTTCCTATATACTGGCCGGTAAAGGAATACAGTTTTGAAACAGGAATGCCTATTAAAAATATCGGGTCGTCGATGTGGATTACCCTTACCCCTTTTATTATGCCCTTCTTATCGATGGATATTAACGATATTAACGGTTTTCCGGAATAGCTTTTTATATCGACCAAATCGGTCGAAAGAAAGATATAGCCGAGGAATTTCCCTTTTTTATCGTAGCCGTATATAACGGGCGTGCCTTTAATGTTTCCGTACTTAAATGCGGCGGCGCCTTTTAATGCGTAACCGTAATATTTAGAAGAGTCTTTTAATGTGATATCGGTTTTTCCGAACACGAAAGAGGAATTTAATATAAAAGATATAACGAAAGATATGATAAAAAATAAAAATATATGAATGACTTTATTAGGTTTTCTCATGATTTGAATAGCTTATCCCCTTTTATTTAATATGCATCATTATTTAATTTATATAAGTTTTTATATAGCTCACCCCATATTTTTAAATTTCATTTTCATATTGGCGGGATTTGCCGCCTTATTTATCATTTTTACGGTAATTTCATGAAATTTATATGCTTTGCCGCCATATTTTTTAATAAATCTACCCGCGGCTTTTCGGCTAGAAAACGAAACAAATGTGGGACCCATACAGCCCATTCTTTTAGAACCTATAACATAATAAGCCTTTTCGGCATTTATAAAGCGGTCCTCGGGATGCCGCCAAGAGTTATCGGTCATATCCTGAACATACATAACTAAAGGGACTCGGGCTGCGACGCTTTTTAAGTGAATCCATTCGAATAATTCCACCGTGTCGCAAAAAAAATAGGTTTTCCCGTTTCTGTAAATTATCTGAGCTTCCGGTCCCGGATACTGTTTAAGAAACATTCCGCAAAGTTTTGATGTAGTAGTAGATGTGATTTTTCTCGGCGGCGGGAACTTGGCTTTATTTGGCGAACATGCGGTTAAAAGCGCGGACGAAGACGCCAATATAAAAAATAAAATAAAAAAGAACTTTTTGTTGTGCATTTTTACCCCTTTTATTGTTTTACGGGCATATAAAAACCCTCTCCTTAAATAGAAAATATTAAGGAGAGGGATAGAGAAGGGAAAGAACATTTTAATAAAGCCTACAGTATTAATTCTATCCAGCCCCTGAATAGAATATTATGCCTTTCCTACCTCAGGAAAATCTTTAAATCTTTCGTGCAATGACGGTTTTCCGCTGAGCCTGTTCGGTTTAATCGGCCTTGAACGGTAACCCGGAACTTTTTCTACTATCATTCTGCCGCGCATTTCAAGATGAAGGGCGTGACAGAATATAGTGCAGTAATACCAGTAAACGCCTGCCCTGTCTGCGGTAAACGTAACCTCTTTGGTTTCGCCAGGGTCGATATTCACATTTTTGCCGTGCATCGTCATATTAAATCCGTGGGCAAGATTTTCGACCGTATCGTTATTCGAATAAATAACGGTTACAAGGTCGCCCTCTTTGACATGGAAATAGACTGGGGTCAAGATTGGCGCAACACCTGTTAGTCTTACGATAACCCTGTGAGGCCCGATGCGTTTTACGCCTTCTGTGCCGGCTGCAATATGGTTGGCAAAATATTTCGGGTCGTAAGTCTTTTTCACATATTTTATCCTGTCGGCAAGGGCTATCGTAGCCTGATGAGGTTCTATATAAACGGGATTATCTGACACTAAAACCATTTTATGACCGGATATATCGATTAACTGGTCGTTTTCGGGGAACCGGGGTCCGACAGGGAGAAATCTGTCCTTTGAAAATTTATTTAAGCTGACAAGCCATTCTCCCGTGGGGTGGTTTGTATCGCTCTGTGTTGCCGCATTATGCCCGGGCTGATATTGAACATCAAGTTTTTGTACTATCGGCTTGACTTTTTTATCCCCGTTATAAGCCTTAATTGCATCCTCGATGTTCCACTTGACCATCTGCGAATCGACGAAAAGGGTCGTGTAGGCATTGCCTCTGCCGTCGTAAACGGTGTGTAACGGACCAACCCCGACCGTAAGAATGGCGGCAACGGCATCTTTAGGTTTTAATTTTTTCTCGAAAACCTGACCTACTTTTTCTAGGTCTATAACGGTAACCTTTGGAGCGAGCTTGCCGTTCGCAACGAAATATTTTCCATCCGGCGTAGGCGATATTCCGTGAGGGTCCTTTTCTACCGGAATATAAGCGGTTAAATCCGAACCGTGTCTGCCGTCGAGAACGGGAACCGAAGATTTTCCGATAGTTTTATATTTTCCGGCTTTGATTGCGGCTTCAACCCTCTGGATATTGACAAAAACAGCCCACATTACAGGGGGTTTTGTCATTGTAGAAACATCCCATCCTTTATCTGCATTGTAGCATGTAGCTGCTACATAAAGCCCCTTATAGTCGGTGGTCATGTTATCCTGGTTGCCGTCAACCATGACCTGCCATTTAACCGCCATGGTCTCTCCGTCGACAGCGCTAAGTAATGTCCAGTAATTTTTTGTCTGTGCCGCATTATTACCCGTGGGGACGATATCTCTGCCATCGTTGGGCATGGGAACTTCAAATTCGGATGCCGCAAAAACATAACCTGTTTTTGGATAGCGTTGGACGCATAAGCCATGAACGGCAGAGACATTTGGAAGAGCGGTAATTGCATCGGTTTGAAAATAATCAAGCCTTATTCTGGCAATTCTTCCTGCTGATTTATCGTTGATAAAACAATACCTGCCGTCAAAATCTCCATTAGCATAGGATATATGAGGATGATGAGTGTCGCCCTCTATATATCCTCCGGCATCCTCAAGCATTTTGGCGCTCTGGTCATCGCCGGACGGTCCGCCGTAACCCCTTCCCGTATCATTGTTAAAAACGGGTATTCTTAGGAGCGTCTTCATCGAAGGAATACCTTTAACTCTAACCTCGCCGGACGGTCCGGCGCTCCAGAATCCCATATATTTATCCCATTTGCCGGGAGGAACTATAGCTTTTGCGACGGCCGCGGATACGGTTGCGGTTCCCGTCGGCGCTTTTGCGCATCCCGATAACGCCTCAATTCCAGCCCCACTGCCTATAAGCCCGGCCCCTGCTGCAATTTTTGCCATTGTAGATAAAAAGCCGCGCCTCGTGGTTCCCTTTTGAATCTGTGAATCTTCTTCTTTAGTCAAATCATCTTCATTTTTTTCCATAAAAACCCCTCCTCATAGGGTATTAATAAAAGAAAAAAGTTAAATTTAAAAAATTAAAAATCAAAAAAAGACACTAAATTGAATTACTAAACTGCGCGGTACGATTATGTGCCGAACTTAACCACCTCCATAATCTAATTTTAAATTAGAACATTGGTTTAAACTTTAATGCATTATATAACTAAGTAGAATTATATTAATAATTATAAAAAAGTTAAAATATGACAAAAGTCACATTATATTAAATTAATGCAACCATTTTTAATGAATTAAACCGGCGTTTTGTTTTATTATTTAATAATTATTATTATTTATTATAATTTATTATATTAATCTAAAACATTATATTTTAAATATTATCCCATTTCTTCAATTTGTCAAATTTATTATATATATTGTTTGGTGGATAAAAATATTAATAATATTTCCATTATTAGCCCGAGAGAGTTCCTAATTTTATTAAAAGAGAAAATTTCCCCTGTTCCGATGTTTTTATGATTGCGCCGATATTGCATTAACAGGGTTTATTATGTATAATTACCTTATGAAAAGGGTAATTAAAAATAAGGAAAAATCGAAAAAGTTCGATGAACTTACCCAGAAAGAAAGGGTTCTGGAATTGGTGAAAAGCGGAAAATCGGATAATGTGGCGGATATAAGCAGTGTATTAAACATATCTAAGATGAGCGTTTACAGATATATCCGCGCTTTAATAGATGAGGGCAAAATTTCAAAGACTTTTAATAAACTGTATCCTTACGCCGCCCAAACCCAAGCCGATAAAAGTCCTGCCATACGCAAATGCGTTATATGTCTTAAACATATTACCGATGAAAGACTTGCCGTTGCCGTTAACCAAAAGAACGGTCAAGTGCATGAATTTTGCTGTGCCCATTGCGCCGTTTTGGGAGTGCTGCACATCATCGGCGATTTAAATGCGGTTAATTCTATAATGGGGAGGGATTTTCTATACGGAAATCCGTTAGATTTAAGAAATGCTTTCCTTTTGTTTAAAACGGATGTTATTCCATGCTGTTCCCCGCCTATTCTTGTTTTTGCGAGACAAGACGATGCGGAAAGATTCAAAAAAGGATTCGGCGGGGAGATAGTATCGTTCGACGAAATAATATCGCATATGAAATTCTAACCCCTAATTCACATTAAGTTCATTAGAAAAGCGGAACAACCTGCCCCTGCTATCATATAAAACATAATCCAATTTCCATAATCCGCCCATCGTAAAATAAATATAAGTTTGGTATTTTCCGGGTCTGCCGTTTACCGGATGAATCGTTGCAATATTTTTCCCCATATACATCCCCGGCATCGAAAGGGAAACTTTCCCTCTGAAATTTTGAACGGGTCTGCCGCTTTTTGTGATAAACAGCGCGAATTTTAATTTGTTAAATTTAACCGCGCCCGGCGCAATAACCGTCTTAAAGTTGTAGCCGCCGGAGTGATTAATGCGGTAAAAAGGCTTGAGTGCGTAAACGTCCTTGCCTGCTAAAATTATAGACAGCGCAAATACAAAAACCAAGATTAATTTTAGCCTGATTTTTTTTAAATGAAAATTCATAAAAACCTCCTCATCGTTTTTTAGATCATAAGAATATTATTAACTAAATATGAATGTCCAAGATTGATAAAATTTTCAAAAGACAGCGCCCGCAGGATAAACAAGACCCCGACGGCAAGAACTATTAAGGAAGCCAAAGATGCAAGCCAGATCCTTGAGTTAGAAAATTTAAGCTTATCGTAAAGCCTTCCCGATAATAATGCAAAAGTATTAAGAGGAATTGCCGTTCCTACGGCAAAAGCTGCCATGACGAGCGCTCCGTAGAATGCGGACATTGTGCCGGCTGCGGTTATTGCAACCGTAAGCGACAGCATGCACGGCAAAAAGCCTATCATAATCCCAAAAATAAAACGAGAGGATAAGATATGCTTTTTTGATTTCGAATTTATTAATTTTAAATATAAAGGCGAAAATAGAGTCATAAATTTTTCGGGATGAAAGTTTAATTTTATAAACGGGGCAAAACTGAGCGCCATTAGTATCAGGGTTAACCCGATTAAAAGCTCGAATATGCCCCTGAATATGGATGTTTTAGCCATTAATAGTATAAATGACCCGCTTGCCCCCGCGATAAAACCGGTTATCCCGTAACCGGTAATTCTTCCGAGAGTGAATAAAAAGTTCGATAAAAAAAGGTATGCCCTTTTTTCAGTCCTGGTAAATTTATTTTTGCCGACAAATTCCGTATCTTTAGAAGAATAGCTAAAGACAAGGGGTCCGCACATAAAATAACAGTGTGCAAACCCCCCTATAAGCCCCGTAATAAAAACACTTAAAATTATTATTGCCATTATTTATATTATATTTTTAATTTTAAAAAATTAAAATGCAAAAGCAAGTCCGGTTCCGAACATATCATCCTGCACCCTGTCTGTTAATAGATAGGTTGCGTATAGATAAGCATTGTAAGCTATATTATATGTTGCCGTTAGGGTTAAGGTCTGGTCCACCCCTTCGTTCATCACACCCGAATTATTTGCATAAAAGCCGTTCTGGTATAACTCGCTGCCGGCATTACCTAATAAATTTAAAGAATTATAAAAATATTGCGTCTTCGACATCGAATTATAATCAAAATTGTACGCCTCCTGAAGCGCTTTATGGTCCCAGCGGTACACGGAATATTCCGCCATCAGCATGAGTCCCGTGTACATATTGTTCATAAATGAAGCCATTGCATAAACATCGATGGTACTGTAACCGTTAGATGAATTTGTAGTGCCATAGGAAGAATAACCCGCGGGGCAAGCGCCGTTCACATCGCCGGGAAAGCCGTTCATCAAGGTGCCGTTCATCATAGTCATCCAGACGGGGGTATTATTCTGTGGCAGACAAAGCTCCTGAGAAGGGAGCGAAGGGTTTCCGTAGGGATGAAAGTCTTCCTGGTGCATAGCCGTAAGACCAACTTCGCTCATATAACCCGGAAAGGCATAATCGATGTCAAAGCCGTCAACCCTGATTGGGTTTATCCATACAGTTGAAACACCCGGTGATGACATTCCATTGCCCATTAAAGCCCAATTCTGGTTTCCCTGTACGGGTTCGGAAACAGTAGCCCCATAATAACCGAACTCAAGCTGTCCACCGTTTTTTAATTGAAGATATTCTTTTAAAGAATATGAGTAAGTCATTGCATTAGATGTAATAGGTGACGAGGGAGTCATACCGCCCATATTCATACCCGAAGAACTTGCGCCCTGATCGTTTGTAACGGTAAACTTATACCATAAATTGTACCCCGGGGTTCCGTAAAATTCAAATCCCGGGCTTACATGATTAATTAATTTACCGCCTTCTTCATCAAAACCGATGCTGAGTCCTTGAGCGTTCATATCGGAGTACGATGGAAGAAACATGGGCATTTGCCGGTAAAAATATGGGCCTGCCGTATTCGGTTCCCCGATTTTCAAATTTAACAAATGCGGCTTAATCCCGAAGCCGTAACCTAAATCGTTTAACGATGCCCATGTCTGGGCGTTGGTAAATGGAACATTGTTTCCGGTCGTAGCGCCGATATTGTTCATAACAAAGTAAGACAAAGAATCTGTAAACGGGCTGTTTAACTTAAATGCCCCTCCCGAATCTATCATGGTCGAAACACTGAAATTATCGGTATTATTATCGGTTAGTCCAACCATTGGAAGTGTTTGAGGCAGAACATTCTCGTTTGTCGCATGGGTGTACTGAATCCATGTTGCCACGGAAAGAGGAACAGGCCACGGGTTAGGAAGCGATAACCCTTCGGTGATGGAAGTTGCATCGGCGGGCGTTCCTGTTGTATTGGGCAGCCTGAAGCCGTTTCGCCAGAATGCCCTTCCGAACGGGTTAAGGTTGGGGAAAACGGTATGGCAGACGGCGCATGCAAAGTGGTATTTCTCGGCAAATGGTGGAATTGCGCGGCTTTTTTTCGGGAATAATGTAATTGTTAAAAGTAAAACGGAAAAGATTAAAAAAATGTACGAAGATACCTTTTTCATAACGAACCTCATTTTTAAGCGGTTAATTATTATTTATGGGAACTAATATAATCTTTTTCCTGACGCACTTAAATTCTACTTTAAATCCCCCTCCTTTAAGGAGGGGGTGAGGAAGAGTTTTTACAGTTGTGCGTTAATTTAAATGTTAAATTAACTATAATATTAACATTAAATTAAGATTTGTCAAGTCTTAATTTAAGACAATTTAAGGCAAATTTGATATTTTTTAATTTAGGGGTAGAATAAAAAAAGATATGAAAATTTAGCGCAGATGTTAAACACCTTATAATGTGAGGTTTTGGCGTATTTTATTTTTTATTGACTTGCAACATATGTATAGATATAATCGTATATGCAATTATTACTATTAAGATATAATTACTCTTGAATAATTATTATTCAAGATATTTTGCCAATATTTAATTTCTATCTAATTTTACATGGGGGTGTTTATGGATAGTTTGGCTTTAATTCTGGCGCGGTTCCAGTTTGGAATGACGGCCTTTTTTCATTTTCTTTACCCGCCCTTAACCATCGGGCTTGGCGTGCTGCTTGTTATTGCAGAGGGAATTTATGTTTATTCGAAAAATCAGGATTACCTGAGAATTACGCGCTTTTTTGCAAAATTATTCGCAATTAACTTTGTTGTCGGCGTTGCGACAGGAATAGTTATGGAGTTTCAGTTTGGAACAAACTGGTCTCAATATTCTTCTTTTGTCGGTGCAATATTCGGCGCGCCTCTTGCCATAGAGGGCTTGTTTGCCTTTTTTATGGAATCTATTTTTATAGGTGTTATGCTGCTGGGGTGGAACAGGCTTTCGGCCAAGGCACACTGGGTATCGACGATATTTGTGGCCTTTGGTTCGACTTTGTCGGGCGTCTGGATTCTTGTGGCAAATTCATGGATGCAAAGTCCAAGGGGTTATAAAATCGGTTCAAACGGAATACCTAAGATGACAAACTTTTGGCATGTCGTTTTTAACCCCTATTTTCCATCGGAGTTTCTCCATGTAATTGCGGGCGCATGGGAGTATTCAGCATTTTTCATGGCGGGGGTAGCTTCATGGTTTTTAATTAAAAACAGCAAAGACATGGTAATGAGAAAAGCCCTGAAAGTAGCCGTTATAGCGGGTGTGATAATCGCGTGTCTTCAAATCGTATTGGGAGATATCAGCGCAAGAGAAGTGGTCAGGTATCAGCCGACAAAATTAGCAATGATGGAGGCGCAATGGCATTCTCAAAGATATGCCCCTGAAACGCTTTTTGCCCTGCCGAACAATAAAACCGAGTCTAACGGACCGCAAATCGGGATTCCCGGTATGTTAAGCATGCTGGCTTATATGAATCCGGCGGCCAAAGTTATGGGTTTTAACGAATCGATAAAGTATATCAATAATAAGTATGATTTAAAGTTGACGCCGGCCATGTTCCCGCCCGTATGGATAGTATTCTGGTCGTTTCATATTATGATGTATTTGGGGTTTTATTTTGCGGCGGTGATGATTATAGCCCTTATTCTTCTGTTAAAAAATAAACTATACGACAGCCGAAAAATGTTAAAAGTTTTTTGGTTTTCGACATTTTTACCGCTTATAGCGTTAGAACTTGGCTGGTTTACGACGGAGATAGGGCGGCAGCCCTTTACCGTTTACGGACTGCTTACGACCGTAAAGTCCGTATCGCCCAATGTCAGCGCATTGGAGGTAGGGTTATCCTTGTTTATGTTTGTGATGATATATATAACCCTTGCCGCGTTTGCTATTTTCTTATTTAAAAAGGAACTAAACGAAAGACTGAAAGGGAAGGATGAACTTGCCGGCGAGGTAAGCGGCATGGCCGGCGCAAAAGCTAAGGAGGTGCTGTCATGAACTTAAACATATTGTGGTTCATTTTGGTTGCGGTTTTAATTTTGGGCTGGTCGGTTATGGATGGTTTTGATTACGGCGTCGGCGGGCTTTTAAGGTTTATATCCAAAAATGATGATGAAAGAAGATATGTAATGAATGCGATAGGCCCAGTTTGGGAAGGGAATCAGGTTTGGTTGATATTAGGCGGCGGAGCGGTTTTTGCGGCTTTCCCGCGGGTTTACGCTTCCGTTTTCAGCGGGTTTTATCTCGCGTTTATGCTTGTCGTATGGCTGATAATATTTAGAGCGGTTTCTTTTGAATTTAGAAGCAGGGTGGAAAGTAAAAGCTGGAGAAATTTTTGGGATACCGATATCACCGTTACGGGCCTCGGCATCTCTTTATTGCTTGGCGTCGCGATAGCCAACATCTTAATGGGCGTTCCTTTAAATAAAGACCACATAGATTATCAATCGCTTTTTAGTTTATTGAATATTTTTGGCCTGACGGGGGGACTTCTGTCGCTATCGATGTTTTTGATGCACGGTTCAGCTTATCTTATTATGAAAACCGAGGGAGAGATTCAAAAGAGGGCAAGGGTTTTTGCGTCAGGATTTGCTTACGCATATATTATCTTTACAATATTATTTTTATTGCTCTCTTTGGTATTTGCGCAAAGGCTTGCAAACAACAGCTTTGGCATTATAGGGGATATTGTTCCGGTTATTATGATAATCGGCGGAATCGGCGTTATCGTATCGGCTAAATCATTAAGCGATATTAAGCCGTTTGCTTACTCTGTGCTTGGAATCGTAGGAGCGGTTGCGAGCTTAGCCGTCGGGATATTTCCCGATATCGTTCCGTCGTCCATAAATCCGGAATACAGCCTTAATATTTATAATTCCGCATCGAATCACCTTACGCTTTTTGTAATGCTCATAGCGACTATTATCGGACTTCCGCTTGTTTTGATATATGCATTTTATGCGTATAAAAAGTTTGGATTGAAGGTTAAAATGGATGAAAGCAGTTATTAACATTTTGTGGGTGCCCTATAATTAAATTAATCCCTTTAATTTTTATAGGGCATTTTTTTAATATCAGCAGGATTTGGGTTTATATAGCCTTTTCGCATTAAATGGTTTATAATGTTATGTAGGTTTTATTTTGAGGTGTATATATGAAGATTTCAAGAGCCAGCGATTATGCTATTAGAGGCTTGGTTTATATGGCAAAAAAGCCGGCAGGAAGTATATGTTTTGTAAAAGATATTGCTAAAAATACCGATTCACCCGCTTCTTTTATGTCTAAGATTTTTCAATCTCTGGCAAAAAGCGGTCTTGTACATTCTTTTATCGGAACGAAAGGCGGGTTTACGTTTAACATTCCGCCCGAAAATATTACCATAAAAATGATTGTCGAAATTATAGACGGTCCTGTTGTTTTAAATAGATGCGTCGTTAATAAATCATCCTGCCGGAATGTGGGCAATTGCGATGTGCATTTTATGTGGGCCGATATTCAAAAAATGCTCACAAAAGCCTTAAGTTCTTATTCTATTGCCGATTTTGCAAGTAATACGCATAAAAATAAGCTGTCGGAATACGATTTAAATTTTTCTTAGATTTTTTTAAAAAGTATATTGTTTTCCAAATGTATATGAATCATTATGTCGTCTGAAATATTCTTTAGCAGTTTGTAAGCGTGCCTGTAAGAAGCGCAGGCATCTTCGGGACTTAAGTAGCCGGAACTTAAAAAATTCATCTCCTTAAGAATATGCCCGACATATTCGTGGTCGTATTCCGCATCGTTTATTTCTCCCATAATCCCGCCGGTTTCCTGGTTTTTTATATGCTGGAAAAGCTCCTTTTCCTCTTTATCTAAATGAATAATTAAAGCCTGCGACATTTTTATAAAAAGTTCCCTTATTCTGATAAGTTCCCGATGGCGGTCTCCGTGAACATGGGCAATCTTTTCTACATATTCCGTTGCTTCGGGAAGATGAATTCTTAAAAATGTGTGATGAATATTAACTATGTAATCGATTAAAAAATCTGTATTCCAATTGTTCGCTCTTTGATTTGAAACATAATTTTTGTCCTTCTCCAGACCGCGTTCCTTAACGGCGTTTAATTCGTTGGCGATAAATTTTTCGTCTATGCCGGATTCTTCACATGCCTCTTTTAATGTTTTATTGCCGCCGCAGCAAAAATCGACGCCGTATTTTTTGAATACCTCTATCTTTTCAGGGTTTTCTGATGCAATTTCGCCGACGCTCCTTAAAAATAAATCATCCGCATCTCTTCTCATTTTTGTTTCTCCTTTTATTTACCGGTTAAATCTTATCCTAAATTTTATTATCTTAAAATTTTAACCGTTAATATATGATTTTTATCACATAAATAAAATAATTTTATAAAAATTAAATTATTAAATTTGTGACAAAAGTCATAACATTTATTTTTTATATTTTTTATAATCAGGGAAACTTGAATTGTCGCTGCATTATTGTCGGGTTTAAATTCAAATTAATTTATAATACTATTTTATTTTTTAGCAAAAAAAATGATTATGCCAAAGAATAATAAAAATATTATTAAAATAGGTATTTTCGTTTCCCTCGGACTTATTCTCATTTTAGCCGTACCTGTTTTAGCCTTATTGGTTTTTATGAAAACCTCTAACGGAAGCAATTTAAAAAACCTTAAAACTAAAAACGGCAGAGCTATATTTTATAATTTAGGGTGTGTCAAATGTCATAACATAAGGGCTTTAAATATTAAAGGGGGACATGTCGGCCCCGACCTTTCAGGTGCGTATTCCAATGTCGAAAAAGTTTACAGAAAAAGCCTGAACGATTTTTTGAAAAATCCGGCCGGAACGATGTATTTTATTTTGATGTTTAATCATCTGAGCAAAGAAAATAGAAAAATTATAATAGCCGAATTAAAAAAGGCGCAAACGATAGAAAATAAAAATAAAAAATAAAAGGAGGAGTGTTTATGAGCAAAAGCATTTATTATGATGAAAAATCGGTAAACAAATTTTTAAAGATCACGTTATCGCTTACGATTATAGTTCTTGTCGCCATATTGGTTTACGGAACGTTTAAGGTATATTACGGCGCTCCGCCAATACCTGGACAGGTAATAAGCGCTAAGGGTAAGACCCTTTTTACGGGACAGGATATCGTTGCAGGCAAAGCAAGGTTTCAGGAATTCGACCTGATGGATTATGGCAGTATTTACGGGAACGGCGCATATTTCGGGCCGGATTTTACCGACCAGTATCTTCACAGGGAGGTTAAATATTACCGCGATTTCGAGTCGCAAAAACTTTATAAAAAGCCTTATAACCAAATTTCCCCGCGTGACAGGGATTATATAAAATCACTTGTAATATCAAAGATAAAGAAAAATAGATTTTCTTCGGCAGGAAATGTTCTCACATACACTCCGGGCGAGATATATGCCTTCGACAAAATTCAAAAAAGGATTGAAAATCTTTATACGAACGGCAATCCCAAATTGGGAATCGGTAAAGATTTAGTTCCTTCAAAATATGATATAAAAAGAATAGTCGAATTTTATTCATGGGCGGCATGGAGCGCGGGAACGTTAAGGCCGGGCGTTGACCATACTTACACCAATAATTGGCCGTATAACAGAGGGGCGGGCAATGTTCCGCCGACTTATCTCTATACTTGGACATTTGCTTCCATAGCCGTTTTTATTGCATTAGCAGGACTTGTCATCTGGTTTTTCCTTACCTATATTTCTCCCGGCTGGCAGGAGGCTCCGGCAATGCTTGATAACTGGAAGCCGATGGAAGACTTGGGCAATTTTAAAATCACTCATTCAATGAAAAAAGCAGGCAAATATTTTTTCTTAGGCGCTTTCTTATTAGGTTTGCAAATAATAGCAGGTATGCTTTTAGCTCACTATTATGCCGAAAGGTCTTCATTTTTTGGCATAAATACCCTTACGATACTTCCTTTTAATATCGTTAAATCATGGCACATCCAGCTTGCAATTCTTTTCATCGCTTCGATGTGGCTCGGCGCAGGCATATTTGTTTCGAAATATATAGGCGGCGGAAAAGAACCTAAATGGCAATCCTTTCTCATTGATTTTCTATGGTGGGCATTATTAATCGACGGGGTTGCAGCCCTTATAGGAATGTATCTTGGCGCAAAAGGCTATTTTCACAAAGGTCTATGGTTTTTTATCGGCAATCAGGGTCTTGAATATTTACAATTAGGCAGACTTAATCAGATTATAGTGTTTGTCGGTCTGTTACTCTGGGTTGTTATACTTTACAGGGCATTAAAACCTAATTTTATAAAAAATACCGATAAATGGAGCGTTGAATGGCTCCTTTTAATCAGCGCGTCAACTATCGGCTTAATGTATGTGTTTGGGATGTTTCCTTTAGCGTGGATTCTCAAAAACTGGACGATTACCGATTTTTGGAGATGGTGGGTCGTTCATCTATGGGTTGAGGGGACATTTGAATTCTTTGCGGTTGTGGTTATAGGTTATTTCTTTCTTGCTCAGGGTCTCGTAAAAAGACAGACAATCGAAAACACCCTGCTTCTTGAAATACTCCTTATATTTTTGGGAGGAATTATCGGAACGGGGCATCATTTTTATTTTATCGGCGATGCCTCGATATGGATAGCTCTCGGTTCGATGTTTTCGTTTCTTGAGGTTATCCCGCTTTTACTTTTAACAATGCAGGCTGTTTATGAAAAAAATGTTTTAGTAAAGGCAGGGAAAGAATTTCCGCAGGATTTGTCGTTTAAATATTTAGAGGCTTCGACATTCTGGAACTTCGTCGGCGCCGGTGTTTTCGGGTCATTAATCAACACCCCGCTTATGAATTATTACGAACATGGTCAGTATCTGACGATAAACCATGGACATACGGCTTTATTCGGCGTCTTTGGCCTTTTAGGAATTGCCTTAAGCTATTATGTCCTGAGGATGATTGTCGAACCTTCTAAATGGAGCGATAAAGCCGGTAGAATAGCTTTGTGGTGCTTTAATGCAGGTATGATTCTATGGGTGATTTTAAATTTTCTGCCGGAAGGATTTATGCAGTTTGCGGCATCCGTAAAACACGGTTACTGGTATTCGAGAAGCATTTACTTTTATGATAAGACCGACATGTGGCTGTGGTTAAGATCGCCCGGAGACCTTGTATTTACGATAGGCGTTCTGGTTCTTTTTATAGATATAACAATAAAACTTCTACAGGTTAAAAAATCGGTAAAAGAATAAAAGGGTTCCCAAATCACGATTTAGAAAATATTTATTTTCATCATGCCCCCCCAACCCTCCCGCAGGGGGAGGGTTGGGGGAAGGGGGGAGTGTTGTTTCTTCTTGACAATTTATCTATTATATGGCAATATTAATAAAAATCGCTTAGGCAATGGGGTCTGCTTGAGTTGTTTAAAAAATAAATCGACACCTGCCGCCTGAAGAAATAAAAGGCTAATGACTCCTACATTACATTATTTATTAAAATAATTTTGCCGCTCTGCTTTTAAGTGTAATGTTAGAGAGGGATATTAGCCTATAATGAACATCTTTTTAAATTCAACCGTCTTTCAAATCTTTCAGGTTATAACCGTCCTTGGTTTTTCCCCGTTTATTGCGGGCTTTATCGGCAAGATAGAGGAGATTTTTGAGGGGAAGAAGGGACCTTCGGTTTTTCAGCCTTATTACGATATTCATAAACTATTCCAAAAAGAGATATTGATACCGCCTTCCGCCTCGTTTATTTTTAAGTCAGCCCCGTTCGTTTCTTTTATTTCGATGGTGCTTATTACCCTTCTTATTCCTGTTTTAACCGCATATCCGCTTCCCCTTGGATTTATGGGCGATATGCTCGGAGGGGCATTTCTTTTTTCCCTTTCATCATTTTTTATAAACATTGCTTCCCTTGATTTGGGTACAAGCTATGGGGGGCTGGGTTCGTCCCGCGCCACCCTTCTCGCGATTCTTTCCGAGCCTACCCTTATTCTCGTTTTTGTGGGCGTAGCTTTAATAGCACAATCCACACTGCCTTATGTGATGCTGCGTACTATAACCGCATCATTGCCTTTTTATTTTAGTCCGCCCCATTTCTTAATTATAGCCGCATTTTTTCTCTTATTTCTGGCGGATACGGATAGAAGGCCTATTAACGCCTCAACTCATGCCGAGATGAGCATGATTGAAGAGGCAAGAATTTTGGATTATTCAGGTCCATATTTAGCTCTTTTAAAATGGTCAGGGTATATGAAACAATTTTTACTTTTGGTGATTTTTTTGAATGTACTGGTTTTTCCATGGGGGCTATCCATTAATCATAGTCTCGCAGGTCTTATTATTGCTGTAATCAGTCTTATTTTAAAAATGTTAATTGTGGGATTCATAGCCGGAATTATAGATACCGCTATTTCAAGATTGAGATTCTTCAGGTATCAGGAGTATTTTGCCGCCGCATTCGTTTTAAGCGTTCTTGCGATAATGACATTTCAATATAAGGGTTTTTAAATTATTTAAATATTAAAATTCTGGAGCAATCAAATATGCTGGGATATGTAATG
Source organism: Candidatus Acidulodesulfobacterium ferriphilum (assembly GCA_004195035.1). Taxonomy (NCBI): domain Bacteria; phylum Candidatus Acidulodesulfobacteriota; order Candidatus Acidulidesulfobacterales; family Candidatus Acidulidesulfobacteraceae; genus Candidatus Acidulidesulfobacterium; species Candidatus Acidulidesulfobacterium ferriphilum. Next base: position 815,269 of record SGBD01000001.1, read on the forward strand.
CCGCTTTATGTTTATGTCATAGAAGACCTTTTGGCTGCATTGATTCTTTTATCGTCTTTTGTGATGCTTAGCTCAAGATGGATATCTTTTTATATCCATGCCTACGGATTTCAATCGTTTTTAATATTTATTTTAACGCTCGTTTTAGGAATCGAATCGCAAAATATAGATTTATACTTTGTTGCATTTTTAACCTTATTTGTCAGGACAATCATAGTGCCTTACATACTTTTAAAAATGATTAAAAAATTCAATATTAAAGAAGAAGTAAAACTTATTATAAAGATACCGCTTTCAATTATCTCTGGACTATTACTGACGGTTTTTGCCTATTTTTTGATATACAGGTTGATTTCTCCTTTTTCGCCTAAAATAGTTATTAATGCCTCGTCTATTGCTTTAAGTCTTATATTTATAGGTTTTTTTATGATTATATCGAGGTTTACGACGATAACCCATATATTAGGATTACTTGTTATAGAAAACGGAATATTTCTTTTATCCGTCGTCGTAGTTCCGACTCTTCCGATAATCGTAGAATTGGTGGTTTTGTTCGATATTTTGGTTACCGTTGTGGCAATGCTGATTCTATCGATGTTTATGAAGATGCAGACAGGTTCTTTTTCCACAACCATGCTAAATAGATTAGTCGGGTAAAATATATGAATATTTTCATTATTACATTTTTGATAATCCCCTTATTTGCATCCTTAAGTTCTTTTATTATAAAAAATAATAGATTTGCCGAATATATAAGCCTTTTGTCCTCATCCTTATGCCTGATTGGCGCATTTATTATTCTTTATTTTTTAATAAGCCTTAAAGCTATTTCTATTTTTAACAGTGCAATAGTAATAGATAAGTTTGGCGCTTATATAATCCTGTTGGTTAGTATCGTATATTTTTTATCGTCGATGTATTCTATTTCATATATGAGGCTTGCAATGGAAGACGAGCAGATGACGGATAGGGAGTTTAACAGGTATTATCTTTTTTTGAATCTTTTTGCTTTGACGATGCTTATCGCTCCAATGATTAACAATATGGCGGTTTACCTGATAGACATAGAACTTACCACGGTAGCAAGCGCTTTTTTGGTTATTGCGGAGGTTACGGAAAAATCGATAGAAGCGGCATGGAAGTACATCCTGATAGTTTCTTCGGGAATCTCGCTTGCCCTTTTAGGCACGATACTATTTTATCTTTCGGGAAATATTCCCGGAAGCGCAAATGCCGTTTCATCTTTAGACTGGACAACTTTACGCTTGAATGCCGTTTATCTTAATAAAGATATAGTAAGGTTTGCATTTGTTTTAATCGTGATAGGTTTAGGTACCAAAGTCGGTCTTGCTCCAATGCATACATGGCTTCCCGATGCCCATTCGGAAGCGCCTTCCCCTATTTCAAGCATGCTTTCGGCATCTCTTTTAAATACGGCAATATACGGCATAATGAGGTATTTTAGTATTACGGGGAAAAATCTTGGATTTAATTATCCGAACACAATAATGGTTATTATAGGTCTTTTTACAATATTTACAGGGGTAATGGGAATTATTAATCAAAAATCGACAAAAAGGCTTTTTGCATATTCGAGTATCGAACATATGGGAATAATTAGTTTAGGGTTTGGTCTGGGGGGCGTATTTGGAACTTTTGGCGCCCTTTTGCAGATGTTCGGTCACAGCCTTGCAAAACCTGTCATGTTTTTTGGTTCCGGAAATTTGCTGCACAAGTATAAAACGAAGGATATTAAAAAAATTAAAGGCGTTTTTTATGTTATGCCTAAAACCGCTTTTTTATTTTCCATTGGCGTGCTTGCATTAACCGGGTCTCCGCCTTCGGTAACCTTTATAAGCGAATTTTTAATTATACTTCAAAGTTTAAAAAACGGCTATTATGTAGTAACGATAATGCTTATAAGTCTTTTAATTGCGGCATTTGTTAGTTTATTGGCAAAAGTCGGCTCTATTGTTTTCGGAAAAAAAGATAATGATTTAAATATTAAAAAGGGCGATTTTGGGCTCTCATCTTATTTGCCCATGGCTCTGCCGCTTGCGGCATTGATAATTTTAGGGTTTTATATACCGGGAAACCTGCATAGTTTATTGCTGGATATAGTTCAGATAATTAGATAAATAAAAATAATAATATTTAAAGACCATTATGCCGCATAGTAAATATAAATTTCTGGGAGATTACGAATTTATCTGGGGTCCGGTGAGAAAAGGCGTCTCCGAATCTATTTTATATGAATTTTTGTCATCGGGGGAAGAGCTTCATAATTTGGATATAACATCCGGATATAAACAAAGGGATGCAGGGAATGTCCTTGCTGAAAAGGGTAATTTATACGAACAGGTTTTAGCCATAGAAAGAATATCGGGACTCCATGCCTTTAGCTCGTCGCTTAGTTATTGCCTTAGCGTTGAAAACTTTTTTGGGCTTGCGGATAAAATTCATAAAAACCTGCAAATCTTACGGATGTTTTTTGCGGAAGTGGAAAGAATTAGGAATCACATAGAAAACTTATCCGAAATAGCGGAATCAACCTATATTCAGGTACCCTCAGCCATGTATTCTTATTATGCCGAGATGTTAAAGCAACTATCTTTGAAATTTTTAAGTTCCCGTTATTTAATGGGCATCAATACAATAGGAGGAATTAGAAAAAATTTATCGTTGAATGATATAGAATTTATTTTCAATTCGGTTAAGCCTGTTGTGAGCCGCGTTCAGGAAATCATTAAAAAAAATATGGAGACCAAGTCCCATATAGATAGGCTAAAAACCACGGGGAAAATAGATATGAAAACGGCGAAGCGGTTTTGCGCAAAGGGTGTTGCCGCAAAAAGCGCAGGAATAAATTCGGATTTAAGAATTAAAAGACCTTATCTTTTGTACGGCGATATAAAACTAAATAGTATTATATTTAATGACGGCGATGCATTTTCAAGGTATATGGTCAGGATAGGAGAGATCACTCAATCATTAAGGATACTTGATTATTGTTTAGAAATGCTTAAAAAAAATAGATTTAATAACACTTCGGATTATTTCATAAACAGGGATGAAATAGACAGGCTAAAAGATTCTGGACCTGAAAATAATAAAAAAAGGCATGGATTCGGTTATGCGGAATCTTCCGAGGGGTCAATTTTCTGTTATATAAAAGATTTTGACGGATGCGTTTTTAAGAAAATAAATTTAAAATACCCGTTTGAAAATAATTATAAATTATTTGCCTGCGGAGTTAAAAATACTATGATGATGGATTTTAACATTAACGAAACGAGTTATAACTTTTCGGTTGCGGCGCTGGATAAATAATTGAAAAATCAAAATATTTTTTAATAAAGGATTGAAGTATAATGGCTTTCTGGACATATAGCGGATTGAAATTTGGAATAAAATCTGTAAAATTTCCGAAGGAAAACGATTTTTACGATGGTTTTATCTCATCCATAAAAATCAACGGGCAAAAGTGTCTAAATCAAGACAAAACGGCCGGTTTATCAGGGAAAAGCGACGGGTTGCAGTGCAGAAAATGCGAGCTTGTCTGTCCGACTAAAGCGGTTAACCTGAATAATTTAGCAGACGGCGAAAACGGGAAGGGCGGGCAGGCATTAAAAGCGATTGATGCGAACAGATGTATCTTCTGCGGATTATGCATTGACGCTTGCAGCGATATTGCGGGCGCAATTTATTATAGCAATGATTTTGATTTCGATATAGCCCCTTCACCCTGTGCAGGCAAGATAAAAGCCTTTAAAAAATCTCTATTTGTAAAGCATATAGATACAGGGTCTTGCGGGGCATGCGAGTCGGAAATTAATGCGTTGAACAATCCGTATTACAATATGCACAGGCTTGGTATTTTTATAACGCCGAGTCCCCGGTTTGCCGATGTGTTATTGGTTACAGGAACTTTCACTAAAAAGATGTCCGATATATTTTTTAATGTTTTGGACAATATTCCAAAACCGAGATATGTTGTTCTAATCGGCTCCTGTTCCCTGACCGGCGGCGTATTCGAGAGGTCGGAAGCCGATGAAGACGGTTTTAATACAGGGTTATTAAACAGTACGGAAACTAAAGAGGGGACGGATTTAAATCCGTCCCCTCTGCTGAACGAAAATGTTATTGCTTTGCCTCACTGTCCGCCTAATCCATTCGAAATATTAAATGTTTTATTGCTAATCAAAAAGGGTGATTTCAAATGAATTTAAGCCTCTTAAATCCTTTAAATTATTATTACTTATTCTTAATTTTTTCTGCGGCAGGGATATTAGTTTCGTTTTTAGGTTTGATATTCGGGGACAGATTTAAATCTGCCCCCTTTAAAATGTTTTTCGCTTTTTCAAACATTCTTTACATGGCGGCTTCTTTAACGGCAGTTTCATTTTCTGTAATTGCATTTTTTAAAGGCGGAAATATATTAAACCGGATGCTCTATATCGGCAGGTTTTTTCCCGCCGGCAGAGTAATGTTGAAATTCGATACGCTAAGCGATTTTTTTATATTATTTATTTTTGCCGTATTTTTTTACATTTCTTTATATCAGATAAGATATGTTAAAGGGTTAGATTCTGAAATAAACCGGTCGTTATTTTCTTTTTTATACGGGATAATGCTTATAAGTGTTTATTTTGTCATCATTGCCTTTAACGGTTTTGTATTTATGATTTTTTGGGAAATAATGGCCATATCGTCATTTTTCTTAGTAATGACCAAACATTATATAAAAGGGACAAAAAGGGCGGCATTTTTAATGGCGGTAATTACCGAAATCGGCGCAATGTTAATAATAGTTGGATTAATGATTCTGTATTTATACTCAAACAATTTTAATCTATATGCGTTAAAAGATGCAGTAATACCCGGTTATACAAAAGAAATAGTCTTTACCCTGTTTTTATTTGGGTTTGGGGCAAAGATGGGGATTGTTCCTTTGCATATCTGGCTTCCTGAAGCCCATCCGGCATCCCCTTCGGGAGTGTCGGGAGTTTTAAGCGGCGTGCTTACATCCTGCGGCGTTTATGGCATTATGCGGTTTGGGCTTTATGTTCTTCACCCTGCGGACAGCGCGCTGCCGATAGGGACTATGATATTAATCGTAGCCGCTTTCACGATGTTTTTTGGGGTGCTGTATATGTCTCAAACCCATGATATAAAGGTTTTGTTGTCTTATTCCACCGTAGATAACATGGGTCTTATATTAACGGGGATAGGGGCGTCCCTGTATTATAAATATTACGGATTATACGGGCTTTCCGCTTTAGCGCTGGTTGCATCTTTATATGCGCTCATAAATCACGCATTCTTTAAAAGCCTTTTGTTTATGGGTGCAGGTAATATCGAGCATGAAACCGGAAGTCACAATATGGACGATTTTGGGGGAATTTTAAAGAGGATGCCCGTAACCGGAGCGCTTATATTTGCAGGGGTTCTTGCAGCCGCGGGGATTCCGCCGCTTAACGGGTTTGTCTCGGAATGGCTTAACCTTGAGGTGGTTTTTTTGGGTTTCCATATAAGCGGCGTTTTACCAAGAATACTTCTTTTTGGCGCAGGTTCTATTTTAGCCTTAAGCTCAGCCGTTGCAATTTCCAGTTATGTAAAATTATACGGTTTAACCTTTCTTGGTTTGCCAAGGTCTGAGAAGGCAAAAAAGGTGAAAGAGGTTCCGTTATCCATGAATATAGCATTGATAATCCCGGTACTTTTAAGCATTTCCCTTGCCGGTTTTATGTTTCTATATACGCCTGTTTTTTCTAAGGTGGCGGAATCGATATACCGCATAAATATCGGCAAAAACATTTTACACAATTATATTTTTATACCGTATTACAGCTCTTTTTCCGCATCAAGCCCCATATATCTGTTTTTTGTATCTATACTGCTTTTGTCAGCCCTTTATATCTTATATAAGGTTATAATAAAACCCAAAAAACGGTTTGTGGATTATGCATGGACGGGCGGTAAAAATATAATTAACCCGCACGCTCAGGTTTCTACGCTTGGTTTTTCCAATGCTCTAAGGATAATGTTTAATCTTGTTTACGGGCAGAGAAAGAGGCTTTCGGATAGAAAAGCCTATCCGCTTTCTTATTATCACGGGGATGATTATTTAAAACAGGATAAAAAAGGCATATCCAACCCGTTCCCTTATTCATCTTATTATCACAATTCAAGCGGCTACGGTTCCTACATATTTCCGCTTATCGAATATTATTTGTATCTGCCCTTGATAAAATTCTTCGAAAAGATAAGCTCCGTAATGACCGAATTAATGCAAAACGGGTCTTTAAATCTTTATATTTTTTATATATTTTTTGTTTTTGCGGCGGCGTTTTTTATAATTGTTCTAATTCCCGTTTAAATTAAAAATTTTTATTATATGAAAGTAATTGAGCGAAATGAACAGTACGTTTTTATCAAGCCGTTCGGATGCTATCCCTAAATTTTTCATTTATTAACCCTCAATATATATTTTCTATTTTTATGAAATATCGTAATTCAATATTTATCATAAATTTCATCAAATTGTAATAATTTTGTCATAATATTGTAACAGTAATTAAGTTAAAATAATAACTCTTCCAATTTTTTCGTAATTGGATATTTAAAAAATTGATGTTATAATTGAAAGGAGAGTTATTAAATGGAAGCTAAGGAACATGTTATGGATTTTTCTATATCCCCCGAAAAATATTTCGATGCCCGCTTTGACGGTCAGGAAAAACTGTTTAATTCACGGTTTGACAATCTTACCGGCTATGTGAATACCAAGTTTGACGAATTTGAGATAAGATTTTCCGAGCTTGACAGGAAAATAGATATCTTAGACAAAAAAATCGATTCAAAAGCTTCAGAGTTTAGGTTTGAGGCAAGAGCCGACGAGTTAAACAAGAAAATCGATGATAGATTCTCGGAACTTGATAAAAAAATCGATGAAAAGTTTACCTTCCTTGATAAAAAAATCGATGAAAAGTTTACCTTCCTTGACAGAAAAATAGATGTCAAGTTTACCGAGCTTGACGGGAAAATCGATGAAAAATTTACTGTACTCGATAGGAAATTTACCTGGGGCATGGGTTTAATGATGGGTTTTTTTACAATAATGTTTGCGGTAATAATCGGCATCCATTTTATAAAATAAGAAATAGTTCCGTATAAGCCGTTTTTAATTAGAAACCGGCATTCATTTTATAATCGTTATAAATAGATTCAACCTCTTTATCGGTTAAGCATCTTTTTAATTTAACCGATTCTGCCTTTACGATATCGAGAATATTTTTAGCATCCTCATTATTTATTTGAAGCCCCATTTTATTTAACTTGTGCTTGATTGCCGCAGAACCGCTATGTTTTCCTGCTAAGAGTTTTCTTTCGGCCCCGACATATTCAGGCGGATAGGCCTCGTAATTTATAGGGTTTTTTAATATTCCGTCGGTGTGTATGCCCGCCTCGTGATAAAATATGTTTTTGCCGAAAATCGGCTTTGATACGGGCATCGGTCTTTTTGTTATCTTTGCTATAAGCTTTGCCAAAATTTTTGCTTTTATTAAATCGAATTTAATTTTTTTATTTTCTATAAAATTAAAATATGCGATAACCTCTTCCAGTGCGCAATTTCCGGCTCTTTCGCCGATGCCGGAGATACTGCCGGATAAAGAACCTGCGCCGGCTTTTAAAGCCGAAACCGAATTTGCCGAAGCCATGCCGAAGTCGTTATGCGTGTGAATTTCTATTATTATGTCTTTGAATAGGGATGTTAATTTTTTTATATTTTCGAAGGTTTTTAACGGATTAAGCATCCCCACGGTGTCTGAATACCTGTATTTATATGCCCCCTCCTCTTTAGCAATTTTGATGATCTCGATAATCGTGTTTTCCTCGGCTCTCGAGGAGTCTTCACCGCCCACGGAATATTGCACCCCTTCTTTATTCAATATTTTTAGAATGTCTATCAGGCTAGTTTTAATATATTGAAAATCTTTTTTTAACTTATATTCCATATGAATTTGGGAAACCGGAATCGATATGTGAATAACTTTAAGACCGATGTCAAGCGATGAATAAATATCTTCCATCTTTGCTCTATTCCAGCCGACTATTTTTGCCTTAAGTCCTAATTCGTTTATCTCTTTAATTGCCTTTTTTTCATGGCCCCCCATTACCGGAATGCCCGCTTCTATCTCGTCCGCGCCTGTTTCATCCAGCATTTTGGCAATTAATATCTTTTCGGAAGCCGAAAACACGATTCCCGCGGTTTGCTCGCCGTCTCTTAATGTCGTATCGTTGATAATGATTTTTTCCATATTGAATTAAAAGCATATTTTATGCCAGAAAACCTGTTAAAACTTACTAAAGTTATAAAGCGCGCTTTTACTTATATTCCATATTAAGATTGTTATAGATAATATTAAAAGTTTACATAGTTGCCATATATTTAATCAAATATGACTAAAAAATAAGCAAATTAAATACAATAAGGAATTAAAGAGGGCGGATAAACCATTGCGATTATAAATAATCCTTAAACAAAAGTTATGGCATGAAAATTGCTCCTATTTAAATTAAATTAATCAAAGGAGTCCATGAATTAACTTATTTTAAAATTTTAAAATTAAATAAATAAAAGCGCAATTGGGCGCTTGTGGCGATGACGCCATAATTAAAGGGATTTGTATGCTTTATCCCTTTGGTTATGGCGTTTTTTGTTTTTAATTTTATTACTAATTCAATAAAACTATTTATTTTTGGAGGTAAAACAAATGAGACAGGTAGCTATTTACGGTAAAGGGGGAATCGGAAAATCCACAACGACTCAGAATACTCTTGCCGCTCTTGCGGAACGAGGCAATAAGATAATGCTCGTAGGATGCGATCCGAAGGCGGATTCCACAAGACTGCTTTTGGGCGGAAAAAGCCAGGAAACGGTGCTAAATTCGGTCAAAGAGGTGGGACAGGAAAATGTAACCGAAGAGGATGTCTTTAAAATAGGTTTTGGAGGCGTAAGATGCGTTGAATCGGGAGGGCCTGAGCCCGGCGTGGGTTGCGCGGGAAGGGGTATTATCACATCCATTACTACGCTCGAACAGTTAGGTTCTTACGAAAAGGAATTGGATTATGTTTTTTACGATGTTTTAGGCGATGTCGTCTGCGGCGGGTTTGCCATGCCTATAAGGGAGGCTTATGCAAAAGAGATATACATTGTTTGCTCGGGAGAACTCATGGCGCTATACGCCGCAAACAATATATGCAAGGGCGTTCTTAAGTTTGCAAATTCCGGCGGGGTTAGAATAGGCGGGCTTATTTGCAATTCAAGGAATGTCGACAACGAAAAAGATATGGTCGAGGCGTTTGCGAAGAAACTTGGAACACAGATGATATATTTTATTCCGAGGGATAATATCGTTCAAAGGGCAGAGATAAAAAAACAAACCGTTATCGAGTTTGATAAGAGCTGCGCCCAGGCGGATGTTTACAGGCAGCTTGCAAAAAATATCGAGGAAAACAAAATGTTTGTCATACCAAAGCCCATGACCATGCAGGATCTTGAGGACCATATGATGGAATACGGCTTCATGGAAGAATACGAAAGGACTACGGATGGGAAAAGTTCGGCAGCGGTTTAATTTTAAAGAAGAGAAACAGGGTAATTATATATGAATATAACCGATTTTAAATTAAATAAGAATAAGAACCGCTCACAGCTTTCTTTTGCAGCCGGCATTGAAAAACACCCCTGCTTTAGCAAAGAAGCGTCTAAACACTTTGGCAGGGTTCATTTGCCGGTTGCAAAATCATGCAACATCTCCTGCAACTATTGCCACAGGGATTATGACTGCCCGAATGAATCAAGGCCTGGAGTAACATCGGGTTTGCTTGCGCCGGAGGATGCGGTTAAAAGAATATACGAGGTTAAAAGCCTTTTTAACGATATAAGCGTCGCCGCCGTCGCAGGTCCGGGCGACAGCTTAGCCGAGCCGGCAGGTACGATGAAAACATTTAAGCTTATTGCAGGAGAGTTTCCGGAAATTATCCTGTGCATGAGCACAAACGGTTTAAATTTGGCCGACAACTTAGAGGAACTTAAAGATAACGGCGTTAATTTTATAACCGTAACGCTTAACGCAATAGATGTGTCTATCGCCGCAAAGATTTACAGGTATGTTAATTATAACGGCGTATCCTATACGGAAAAGGATGCCGCAGGACTCTTATTGGAACGGCAGATAAAAGGCATAGACAGGGCGGTAAAAATGGGATTTACGATAAAAATAAATTCGGTTCTCATACCCGGCATTAACGACTTTCATATGAAAGCGCTATCGGAAGCGGTTAAAAAATTAGGCGTGTATCTGTTTAATGTTATGCCTATGATACCTGCCGAAAAATCTTATTTTTATAAAATTGGCGTAAAAGGCGCAAGCAGGAAAGATGTCGCCTGCATCACGGACGGGCTTGAAGGTATAAATATAATGAGCCATTGCAGACAATGCCGGTCCGACGCCGCAGGGCTTTTAAACGAAGATTTAAGCAAAAAACTAAAGGGACAGGAGGGGGGATTAGGATGCAAACTCAAGAAGATGCCGTGTTAGGATGCAAGCTCTCAAAAAGCCTTAGTTTTTCTCAGGATGAAGAGCTTTATATTGCGACAAGCGATACCAAAATAAAAATGGAAGAGGACTATGCGCCGTTCGTCGATAAAATTTTAAACAATATTCCATATATTCCATACAGCGTTCTAGATCTCGGCTGCGGTCCGGGCTATATAGCAAGGAGAATCAGCGAGGTCTTGCCGAATGCCTTTGTTTTTGGGTTGGATAAATCTATCACAATGATAAATCATGCAAATAAGGTTTTTAAAAAAATGTTGCTTGCATCTCCGTTTGCTGAAAAGGCATGCTTTTCAAAACGCGCAAGCGGAGATATGCTGCGCGGAGAAACGTTACCCTCCCCTATGAGCGTAAAAATGTTGAAAATGGATTACGCCATTCATTCTGCGTATGAAATTAACGACACGGCGCTTAAAATGCTTGGGAATGAAGCGGGTTATTCAGATTGCTATAATTATAATCGCGGGCTTAAATATATGATTGCGGACAGCGCGAATCTCCCTTTCGGAAAGAATAGCTTTAATTTAATTATACTTAAAGGGACATTTAAATGCTTGGACGATAAGCTGAATTCCCTGAAGGAAATGTTCAGGGTTCTGGCGGATAACGGCGATATTTTAATATACGAATTTAGAAAAGAAATTCCGGATGACGAATTTAGTATGCTTACGGAGCATATGAATCCTCAAAAGGTAAAGTCTTTAAAACGCAAGTTAAATTGCTCCTTAGACATAGAAGATTATGAGAAATATTTATCAAAAGCAGGCTTAACAGGGTTTGCCGATATAAAAACAGAAGGACTAGATTTAAGAATAAGAATATCTAAGAATTGTTGACAAAGGAGGAAAAATAGCAATGAGTATCATGGATGGATTTACCGGCAATATCGATAATTATGTCAATGCGCCGCGCCGGTCGGGCGGAAAATGGGTTCCACATTTTCTGGTAGAATTCGATAAGGAAAACTGCATATCATGCGGCAGATGTATCAAGGTTTGTCCGGGCGGGGTTTACACGTTTGAGGACGACGGGGATAAGATGATTGTTAGAATAGAAAGCATGGATGATTGTATCGGCGATATGTCATGCGAAAAGGTCTGCCCTAAAAACAAGACGATGCATCTGCATAAATTTTCGCCGCTTACAAAATGACAAATAAATAATTAAAATAAAGATCGACATATATTTTTCTGCGGGCATTAAAAAGCAGTGCTTTTTAGCGGAAGAATATGTTTACCCTAAAAGTTGCGAAGCAACTTAATTACATTATATAAATATGCGGAGGTAAAATGGCTGTTAACTTTAAAGAAACCGAAGGAATAGTTGAAGATATTCTCAATGTTTATTCCGAAAAGGCAAAGAAAAACAGAAAAGAACATATCGGCATTAATAGCAAAGAGGCATGCGGGAGCTGTGTTGCAAAATCTAATGTCAAATCCCTTCCCGGCGTTATGACGCCGAGAGGCTGCGCCTACGCAGGTTCCAAGGGCGTTGTCTGGGGGCCGGTTAAAGACGTAATTAATATAAGCCACGGTCCGATAGGATGCGGCCATTACAGCTGGGGTACAAGAAGAAATTTGGCTAACGGCGAGCCCGGAGTCGAAAATTTTGTGTCTTTTCAATTTACTACGGATTTTAAGGAAAGGGATATAGTTTTTGGCGGCGATAAAAAATTGGAGCAGGCGATTAAAGAGTTGCATGAACTTTTTCCTACCGCAAAAGGCATAATTATAGATTCGGAATGCCCGATAGGTTTAATAGGCGACGATATCGAGGCTGTGGCGAAAAAAATGGAAGGTGAAATAAAGATTCCGGTAATTCCCGTAAGGTGCGAGGGTTTCAGGGGAGTAAGCCAGTCTTTGGGGCATCACATAGCAAACGATACTATAAGGGATTTTGTCGTAGGAACAGGAGAAATAGACGAAAGCAAAAAGACCCCTTATGATGTAGCGATACTCGGCGATTATAATATAGGCGGGGATGTCTGGTCGTCGATGAAAATATTTAAAGAAATGGGTTTGAATGTAGTAGCCCACTGGTCTGGAGACGGTTCTATAGAGGAAATGAAGATAACTCACGGGGTAAATTATAATCTTCTGCATTGTTACAGGTCGATGAATTATATAGCGAGGCATTTCGAGGAAAAGTTCGGTATCCCGTGGATTGAATATAATTTCTTCGGTCCCACTAAAATAAAAGAAAGCATCAGGAGCATAGCAAAATTATTCGATGAAAATATTCAGGAAAAATCCGAAGAGGTTATCAAGGCATACGAACCTAAAATGCAGGAGGTTATAGATAAATACAGGCCGAGATTGGAAGGCAAAAAAGTAATGATATTAGTCGGCGGCTTGAGGCCCCGTCATATAGTCGGAGCTTATGAAGATTTAGGAATGAAGGTTGTATCCGCGGCATATGAATTTGCTCATACCGATGATTATGAAAGAACGACAAAAGAGCTGGAAGACGGGGCTATTGTTGCCGACGATATGAATGAATACGAATTTGTCGAGCTTGCAAACAGGCTTAAGCCGGATTTAGTCGCCTCCGGGATAAAAGAAAAATATGTTTTTCAGAAAATGGGAATACCTTTCAGGCAGATGCACTCATGGGATTATTCCGGACCCTATCACGGTTACGACGGCTTTGAAATATTTGCAAGAGATATGGATCTGGCGATAAACAGCCCGTCGTGGAAATTGGTTAAGCCGCGTTGGAAAAAATAAAAGAAATAAATACTTGAGAGGAGCAGGTAAAAGTATTTAGTTAAATTAATAAAATTATACGGGAGGTTTGATTGTGGAAAAAGAAGAGGTTAAAAAGATAAAAGATTGGATGAATACCGAAGAGTATAAAGAAAAAAACTTTAATAGAAAGGCTATAGTAATAAATCCGGAAAGAGCCTGTCAGCCGCTCGGCGCAGTGTTATGCGCGGCAGGTTTTGAAAATACGATGCCGTTTGTCCACGGTTCCCATGGATGCGTTGCATATTATAGAAATAACTTATCCCGTCATTTCAGGGAGCCGATTGCAGGGGTTTGCACATCTTTAACGGAGGACGGGGCGGTTTTCGGAGGACAGGCGAACGGGTTCGAGGGGTTTAGAAACGCCTCGGCTTTATATAAGCCGGAGATGTTTGCGATATCTACCACCTGTATGTCCGAGATTATCGGCGACGATCTTGGTTCGATAGTGGGCGGCGCCAGAGAAAAGGGGTATCTGGCTGAAGATATAGCGGCGCCGTACGCAAATACGCCGAGTTTTGTAGGCTCCCATCTCGAAGGTTACGATAGTATGCTTAATGCAATAATAGAAACGCTCGGTAAAAAATCGGATGCAAATAAACAGGACACGATAAACATAATTCCGGGTTTTGACACGACTATCGGCAATATTAACGAGATTAAGAGGATTTTAAAAATTTTCGGAATAAACTATCTTGTTCTTGCAGACTATTCGAATACTTTAGACAGCCCTTTAAACGGGGAGTATAAACTATACCCTGACGGCGCTACAAAGCTTGAGGATGTTAAAAATTGCGTAAACAATAAAGCTGCTATTGCCCTGCAGAAATTTTCTACAAAAAAAACGGCGGCGGCATTATCCGAAAAATTCGGACAGGATGTCAGGGTCGTCAAAAGTCCTATCGGAATAAGTTATACCGATGAATTTTTAATGACGCTTTCCGAACTTTCCGGCAAAGAAGTTCCGAAAGAGCTTGAAGACGAAAGAGGTAAGGCAATAGACTCTATGACGGATGCACAGCAGTATATTCACGGAAAAAAATTTGCGATATTCGGCGACCCGGATATGCTCATGGGATTAACGGGTTATCTCCTTGAAATGGGCGGAATTCCAAAATATGTGTTATGCTCAAACGGTACGGAGGAATTTAAAAAAGAAATCGAGGATTTGTTTGCCTCTTATTCGGAAAATCAAGGCGAGGTTTATATAGACAAGGATTTATGGCATTTGAGGTCATTACTCATGACGGGACCCGTCGATATGCTTTTGGGACCGTCCCACGGTAAATTTGCGGCAAGGGAAGCTAATATTCCTCATATCAGGGTAGGCTATCCCATTTTTGACAGGGTAAATATTCACCGTTATCCGCTTTACGGGTATAGCGGGGTTATTAATCTGACCACATGGATAGTTAATAAATTTTTGGATATTTTGGATGATACCAGCGACGATGCCCATTTCGAGCTTATGAGGTAAATTTGGCAATATTAACCTAACAAGATTTAAATTAAAGGAAGTGATACAAAATGCACATTACAGCCAAAGAAGAATATTTTGACGAACCTGCCTGCGAGCATAACGGCGTTGCTAAGGATAAAAAAGCCTGTAAAACGGCAACACCGGGTTCTTCAACCGGCGGATGCGCGCTTGACGGGGCATATATTGTTTTAAGCCCGATAAAAGATGCCCTGAACATAGTACATGCTCCGATAAATTGTCTTGGAAACAGTTACAATCAAAGAACATCCGAAACTACTCAAAGAGAAAACTATTATATGTACGGTTTTACGACGGCGATAAATGAAAACGACCTCATTTTCGGCTCGGAAGACAAATTAAGGCAGGGCGTAATTTATGTTTTTAACAGATTTAAACCGAAAGCGGTGTTTATTTATAACACATGCGTGCCGGCGCTAACGGGGGAAGATATAGAAGGGGTTTCCAAGGAACTTGCGGCTAAACTTAAAATTCCCGTTGTTCCGGTTTTTTCACAGGGGTTTTCGGGAAATAAGAATCTTGGCAATAAAATTGCGGGAGATGCCCTTTTTACCCACATTATAGGGAGAAAGGAGCCTGAAATAGATTTATTATCGGATTATAACATAAATTTAATAGGCGAATATAATATCAGAGGAGAGCTTTTTTTAATAAAAAAGGCTCTAAAACAGGCCGGCATAAATGTTCTTTCAACCATAACGGGGGACTCTACGATAGAAGAAATAATGTATTCCCACAAAGCGGGGCTTAATGTCGTGGTGTGCTCCAAGGCCTTGATATATCTGGCAAGAAAAATGAAAGAAAAATACGGGCTTCCTTATATAGAAGGGTCGTTTTTCGGCTTAACATCCACCAATAAGGCGATAATGGATATAGTAAACTCGATCGGGGATTATGAACTTACCTGCAGCGCGAAAAAATACATCAAAATAAGGACAAGGAATACCGAAGAAAATATTTATGAGTATAAAAGATTTTTAACTGGTAAAAAGGCTCTTTTATATACCGGCGGGGTTAAAAGCTGGTCCCTGGTATCTGCCTTAAACGACTTAGGCATGAAGGTCATTGCCACGGGGGTAAAAAAATCCACCGAGGAAGACAAACTAAGAATAAAAGAAATCGATGGAAACGGGAATATAATAATGCTCGATAACGGCAACCCCGTCAATCTTATTAAAATAGCGCGGGAAGAGCAGGTTGACATTATACTTGCAGGCGGAAGGAATCAATATACCGCAATAAAATCCCTTATACCCTTTTTAGATGTCAATCAAGAAAGGTTTAATCCTTATACATCCTATGAGGGCATGGAATTTTTGGCTAAACAGATTTATTTCGAGATCAAAAATCCTTTATTTAAATTGCTAAAGGAATCAAATATAAATTTATAATTCTATGATGAATCCAATAAAAAATATGGAAATTAATCCTTTACAGGCAAGCTCTTCGCTGGGAGCGGCGATGTTTTTTCTAGGGATTAACAATGCCGTGGTTCTTATGCACGGGGCCGTCGGTTGCGCAAGCTTTGACAAAGTTACGCTGACAAAGCATTTTCGCGAAAACATTCCGATAGTTACCACGGCTTTAAATGAATATGGGGCAATTCTGGGGGGAACCGACTTTTTAACATCGGGAATTAAAAACATTTATGAAAAAATGAAGCCGGATTTTATAGGTATTGCGTCATCAGGCCTCACGGAAACGAGCGGCGAAGATATTGCCTGCATTATCAGGGATTTTAAAGAAAAACAGGATTTACCGTTTTCAAAAATAATTTATGCAGGCACTCCGGATTATAAGGGCAGCCTTGAAGACGGCTATATGAAAGCAATGTTGGCGCTGTTAGAGGACTTTTCGGGTAAAGAAACATATAAAACATTTAAAAAATCAAAGAAATTAACAAAGAGCATAAATGTTTTCTGCCCGGTATCTTTCACCCCCCAGGATTTTTTGGAACTCCGGGAGGCCGTAGGTTATTTTGATTTAAAGCCGGTTATGATACCCGATTTGGGCTTGTCCTTAGACGGACATCTTGACGAAAGGGGATATTTACAGACAACCGCAGATGGGCTTGGGATTAAAGATATGGAAAATATTCATAATAGCGAATTTAACATAGTTATAGGTTTAAGTTTGGGGAACGCGGTTAAATCCATTAGTGAATTAACCGGTTTAGCGACATATTACTTTCCGAATGTGTGCGGGCTTAAAAATAGCGATAAACTCTTCAATCTTTTATCCGAACTTTCGGGTAAAGAAATTCCCGAAAAATATAAAAGGCAGAGAAGACAGCTTATGGATGCTTATTTAGATACGCATTTTTATTTTTTAGGAAAAGATATTGCGTTGGCTCTCGGCATAGATCTTTTAGATTCTTTTTCTATGATTTATTCGGAAATGGGCGCAAATTTAAAAATCGGAATATCGACAAAATTTAGCGATGATATTAAATATAGATTTTTAAATTTCTGCGAAGGCGATTTAGATTTGCTCGATAATTACAGGAATGTCGATTTAATTGTTTCCAATTCCAATGCAGGATTTTATGCTAAAGATTTTAGAATACCCCTGCTAAGGGCGGGCTTTCCGCTAATCGACGAAATAGGACACGGCTATAAGCATTATATACTCTACAGAGGGGCGGTTAATCTTGCCGTTGAAAGCGCAAACTTGCTTAATAAAGGATAAAATTCAATTTAATCTAAAAATTTTTAAGGAGGGGGTCTAAATGAAGGTAGGTTTTGCCACAACTGATAATATTTTAATCAACGACCACTTTGGATGGGCTAAAAATTTTGCAATATACGAAATAAATCAGGAAGGCTTCAGATTTTTGGAAAATAGGCATTTTGAAGAAGACGAGATTGAGGAACTCAATAAGATAGATAAGAAGATTGATAGGCTAAAAGATTTGAAGATTATTTTTGTAGAAAGCATCGGCGGGACGGCGGCCGCCCGCGTCGTAAAATCAGGTATTCATCCGGTTAAATCCAAACCGAACGATAAAATAGAATATGTTATGAAAGACCTTAAAACGGTTTTATCAGGCAATCCCCCTCCATGGCTAAAAAAAATTATTCTTAAAGAATCCGGAAATATTGCAGGTCTGGCTTGAACTTTTAGATAAATGGCATTAAATTTGCAACTAAATTTAATAAATAAAAAATTGTGTCTTTTATTTTATTGAAAATAACACCCCGTCCGGTTATTAAATTATGGTAAATGAAAAAGGCTTGAATTTAAATATAAAAGTCTTAGTTGTCGATGATATAAAAGAAAGAAGGGAAGAACTTAAGGTTATTTTAAATTCTATTACAACTAATATATATGAGGCTGATAACGGAGCGTTAGCTATCGTAGCGGCAGAAGAATTTAAACCGGATATTATCTTTATGGACATAAAGATGCCGTCAATGGACGGAATTACCGCCTGCAAAAAGATTATGGAGACAAACCCCCTTCCAATTATTTTTTTAACGGCGGGTGCGGGCGATATAAAAGATTACGATAAATATATGGAAGAGCTTAAAGGATCCGGGGCATTTTCTTACATAATGAAACCTGCCAGAAAGAGCGAGGTTTTGGCCCAAACAATTATCGCAATCGAAAATTTTAAAAGATTGCAGGATATAAAAAAAGAGAACGAAACTTTAAAGCAATATATCGAGGATAGAAAGTTAATTAACAAGGCGAAAAGTATCCTTATGGATAAAGAAAGCATCCCCGAAAAAGAAGCGCATAAAAGACTTCAAAGATTAAGCATGAGCAGCGGGCGTCCGTTAGCGGATATTGCAAAAGCTATTATTTTGACAAGTTCAAGTTGAAGATATTTACTCGAAAAAGATTATAAGATAATTTAAATATAACATAATAATAAGGAGTAATTTATGGAAATGGTAAGAGCGATTATCAGGCCGGAGAAAGAAAAAGATGTGCTTAAGGCGCTTGAAGAAAACGGATTTGTTTCGGTTACGAAAATGCATGTTTTTGGAAGAGGGAAACAAAAGGGAATTAAAGTCGGGGATGTGGTTTACGATGAATTGCCAAAACTGGAACTTATGATTGTCGTGAAAAAAGAGGACGCGAACAGGGTTTGCGATATTATTCAGGAAAATGCCGTTACGGGGCATATCGGCGACGGCAAGATATTTGTTGTGCCTGTTTCAAGGACATATACGGTAAGAACCGGCGCCGAAGGCTTATAATATTATTTATTATACATTAATTTATTTATGTTAAATTCATATTAACGAGGTTTTTATGGAATCTAAATTCGAAGAAAATATTGTTGAGATTATTGCTATAATAAGAAGACATAAAATTCAGGAAACAAAAGATGCGTTAGATAAAGAAGGTTTCAGCCAGATGACCTTTTATTCCGTTCACGGCAGGGGGAGGCAAAAGGGGCGTGGAGGACTTGCAAATGAACTAGACCCGGGGTTAAATCTAATTAATAATAAAACCGATATAGCCGATAACGATTACAGCTTTTTGCCTAAAAGGATGATATCATTAGTGGCGCCGGCACAGGAGACGGATAAAATCGTAAAGATAATAACGGATGTAAATAGTACAGGACATTACGGCGACGGCAAGATATTTGTTGTGCCGGTGAGGCTTGTCGAAAGGATAAGGACGGCGGAAGAAGGACTGTACGCGGTGAGTTAAGTCAAAAAGAAAAGGAGCGCCGCTCCAACGAAAGCAGTTTGGCTTTAAAATGTGCGCCTCCGCCCCCGGAATATCCGCCCAATTTTCCGCCGGAGGTTATTATCCTGTGGCACGGTATAACGATGGGCGTTTTGTTTATAGATAAAGCGCCGGCGCAAGCCCTCGAGTAAGTTCCTTCAAAGCCTGCTTTCAGCGCAAGTTCCTTGTATGACATCGTTTCGCCGTACTTAATAGAGCGTGAGGCAAAAAGTATCTTTTTTGTAAAATCGCCGTAGTAAGAAAAGTTTACGGGGGTTTTTGCGAAGTCGGCAATTTTGCCCGAAAAATAGTTATCCAATAGATTTATCAGGCTGCATAAATAGTCCAGGCGGTTATAATCATTCTGCCCCAGCAATATTAAAGATTGCCCGTTTTGATTTAACCGCCTGCCGTTAAATTCCTTAAAAGTTTTGATATCGGGATTTTTTATTTTTATTTCTTCGATACAATTTTCCGATAACTTTATTTCCAAATCGGCTATTTTTGTCTTAAATTCAAAAATATATAACAATGACTTGTGATTTAGCTTTTTATTTTAATTATGCCCGCAAGTTTTATTGGCGCAGGAACAAGCAGGAGCAGGGGTTGCCGCGTTTTCCGTTTTTGTTTTTTGGGATGCGTTTTCCGAACTAGAACTGCTGTAATCGGTCTTATACCAGCCCGAACCTTTTAACACAAAACTTGAATTCGATATGAGCTTTTCTAATTTTCCTCCGCATTCAGGACAGGTTCCCAAAGGTTTTTCATTAATACCCTGAATCACTTCCATATAATTGCCGCAGTCTTTGCATTTGTATTCCCTGATAGGCATTTTTGACCTCCGTAAAAATATTTATTTATAAATTTTATTAACATTCGATTATTTAGTTAATTATATCATAAATTTACAAATCATGAAATATGATTATACATCTTTGCGCAGTTTTATTATATAATACATATAAGATTATTTATTATGAGATTTTTTGTTTATTTTATAATTAAAATAGGTTAATTTAAATTATGGGAAATTACAATGGACAGAAAAACTGTAATAGAAAACATATTTAAAAAAAATTTCTGCGTGAAACCCGGAGAAACTGTTTTAATTTATACCGATACAATATCTAAAGATGAAAATATCACAAAAAAGGACAGGTCAAGAAGAGAAAAACTTATAAAAATTGCTTCCGATTTTGTAGATATAGGAAAAAGTTTTGGGAATGTTAAATATATCGAATACGAATCCTTAAAAGAACACGGAAACGAAC
Organism: Candidatus Acidulodesulfobacterium ferriphilum; assembly: GCA_004195035.1. Taxonomy (NCBI): domain Bacteria; phylum Candidatus Acidulodesulfobacteriota; order Candidatus Acidulidesulfobacterales; family Candidatus Acidulidesulfobacteraceae; genus Candidatus Acidulidesulfobacterium; species Candidatus Acidulidesulfobacterium ferriphilum. Next base: position 836,093 of record SGBD01000001.1, read on the forward strand.
CTCCGATAGAAGTCTGGAAGTCTGCCTTCGGCAAATCATTTTTTGAATTTATAAAAGAAAATAAACTTTTGGTTAATATTACTCAAAAAATAATAAGCGGCGGGCAAAAAAAATTATTATCCGATTTTATCGAAAATCATAACGGCGAATATGTGAATGCCGTTATTGCCCTTTCTAATTTTTCCACAAGCCATACCCTGTTCAGAGACCTCATAACCAATTACGGCGGCGCGCGGTTCGCTAGTATGCCTTTATTCGAAGACTCTATGTTCGAAACCGCTCTAAATATCGATCCAACCGAATTAGCCGATTTTACCTTAAATGTTTATAAAAAGTTGATAGATGCTTCCAAAGTGAACATAAGCGCAAAAAATGGAACGGATATAACATTTTATATCCGCGAAAACGGTTTTATGCCCGATACGGGCTTGCTTACCGGCAGAGGCTCTTTCAGTAATCTTCCTGCTGGAGAGGTTTATACCGCGCCTTTAGAAAATATGACGCATGGAAAATTTGTTATGGAATATGCGCCGACTTCTAAACTTAAAAAGCCTCTTACGCTTTATATAGACAAAGGCAAGTTAAGCTATATCGAAGGGAACGACGATTTCAAACGGCACTTGACCGAGGCGATAGAAAAGAACAATCTTGTATCCAATATTGCCGAGCTCGGCATAGGGACAAACAGAGCGGCGAAAAACTTTCAAAATATACTGGAGGCCGAAAAAATTTACGGCACTATCCATATGGCGCTTGGAGATAACTCATCATTCGGCGGAATTGTAAGGGTCAATTTTCATGAGGATTTTATTTTATTTAATCCCGAAATAACGGTTACGACAAAAGACGGAAATAGTTTTAAGTTATCGCATTAAATATCGCATTTGCTTTAAATTATTTAAATTATGGAAGACATAAAATCGATAGATTATTTTAAATCTTTAAATGAGGGCATTTTAAACGATGTTGTGCCCCTCTTCAAGGAAGAAAACTATGAAGCGGGCGAGAATATTTTTATAGAAGGGGATAAATCTAAAGGAATATACTTTGTTATGCGGGGAGCGGTCAAAGTATATAAATCGTCTAAAGACGGCAGGGAGCAGATACTTAAGCTTATTTACGCGGGGGATTCCTTTAACGATGTTACGGCATTTACAAGCGATATAAACCCTGCTTCGGCGGATGCCGTTACAAATGTAAAATTATATTTATTGTCCCGCGAAAATATAATCGGTTTAATTTACAAACATCCCGAAATATCTTTGAATATCATAAAGAGTATGACCGAGAAACTAAGATATTTAACTGGCAGGATAGAGGACCTTTCGTTAAAACATACGCAGGAAAGAATTGCAAAGATACTCCTTTTATTCGAGGGCAAAAAATTAAGCCAGAAAATAATTGCCGATATCGCGGGAACGGCAAGAGAGGTTGTTTCGAGGGCGCTAAAGGATTTTTCGTCCCGGGGCATCGTAAAGATAGATAAAAGAGATATAATAATATTAGATAAGAAAAAATTGAAGGATTTGGGGGAATCCTAATCCCGATTTAGAAAATATTTATATATTCCAATGCTAAGTAAATCTGGATTCCCGCTTTCGCGGGAATGACAATGCAGTGATTTATCATTTCACCCGTTAGGTGTCATTCCCGCGGAAGCGGGAATCCAGAATAAATTTCTAAATCGTGATTAGGGGGAATAACCGAAATAACAACCGGAAATGCGTATTATAAGCGGGTCATTAAGGGGAAGGAAAATTCCCAATGTATATAAAATCAAAAATGTTTCGCCGTCATCGGACTTTTTAAAAGGGGTATTGTTTAATGTAATCGGACGCGACATAAGGGGCAAGGTTTTTTGCGATTTATACGCAGGTTCAGGCAATATAGGTTTTGAAGCCCTTTCAAGGGGGGCGGCTTTCTGTGTTTTTGTTGAAACCTCACCCGCTTTAATATCGATAATAATCGATCTTTCAAAAAAATTCAGCATCGAAGAAAAAGTTAAGATTATAAAAAAGGATGCGTTTAAGGCTTTAGAAAAGGGGCTTTTAAAAGAGTATAAGCCTGATTATATATTTCTTGACCCGCCTTATAATTCAGGGCTTTGCGGGAAAACAATTGACGGGATAACGGCAAACTTATATTCCCATAATTTTAACGCGGGTAATAATAGGGGCAATAATATTATAGTCCAGCACGATAAACGGGAGATTTTATCCGGGGAATATCCCCCTTATAAACTCGTAAGTGAGAAAAAACACGGCAAATCGGTTTTATCGTTTTACCGCGTGTTATAAACCCACTTCCAGTTTTTAATCTCGGGCATATCGTCATCGTATTTTGAAATATATTCTTTGTGATTTATAATTTTATTAGTCATTTCCTCTTTAATATATGCGGCTTTATATTTAAGATACGGAACCCTGTCTGCGGCATCCATGACAAGATGGAATCTGTCTAAGTCGTTTCTAACCGTCATATCAAAAGGCGTGGTTGTTGTTCCTTCCTCTTTGTAGCCCCTTACATGAATATTTTTGTGGTTCGTTCTTCTGTAGCTAAGCCTGTGTATCAGCCACGGATACCCGTGGAAGGCAAAAACAACCGGTTTGTCTTCCGTAAACAGGGTATCGAATTCCTTATCGGATAAGCCGTTAGGGTGTTCTTCCTTCGGCGTTAGCGTCATTAAATCAACCACATTAATAACCCTTATTTTAAGTTCTGGAGCAAGATTGTTTAAAATAGACGCGGCCGCAAGGGTTTCCAATGTCGGGACATCCCCGGCGCATGCCATAACGATGTCAGGTTCATAACCCCTGTCATTGCTTGCGAAATCCATTATTCCCAGCCCCTTTTTGCAAATCTTAATAGCGGAGTCCATATCGTACCACTGAAGCTCTTCTTGCTTGCCGGCTATTATGACATTTATCCTGTTTTTACTTCTAAAACATTTGTCGGCAATTGCAAGGAGCGTATTTGTATCCGGCGGCAAATATATTCTTATATATTTAGGTTTTTTTGTTATTACATGGTCGATAAATCCCGGATCCTGATGTGAAAAACCGTTATGGTCCTGCCGCCATACATGAGATGTCAGAAGATAATTTAAAGAAGGTATCGGTCTTCTCCATTCTACTTCACCTGCTTCTTTCAGCCACTTTGCATGCTGATTAAACATAGAGTCTATTATATGAATAAAGGCTTCGTAGCATGAAAAAAAGCCGTGCCTTCCTGTTAATAAATATCCTTCCAGAAGGCCTTCGCAAGTATGTTCGCTAAGTATTTCGATAACCCTTCCTTTATGGGACAGATGGTCGTCATAATTAAAAATATCACCCCACCACTGCCTATCGGTTACATCAAAAACAGCGTTAAGCCTGTTTGAATTATGCTCGTCGGGACTGAAAATTCTAAAGTTATCGGGGTTTAATTTAACTACATCGCGCAGGTAATATCCAAGCGTGGTTGTGGCTTTTCCGTAAACCGTAGCGGGTTTTTCCACCTTTTCGGCATATTTTGTAAAATCGGGGAGAACTAAATCTTTTAACAATAAGCCGCCGTTAGCATGGATATTGGCGCTCATCCTCTTTTCTTTTTTAGGAGTAAATTCCTTTATTTTGTTTATTAAAGAACCTTTTTCATCGAATAATTTTTCGGGTTTATAAGATTTCATCCAGTTTTCCAATATTTTTATATGTTCAGGCTTTTCTTTAAAATCCGTGATAGGAACCTGATGAGCGCGCCAGTACCCCTCAAGCTTAAGCCCGTCGATCTCTTTCGGGCATGTCCAGCCTTTAGGGGTTTTTAAAATTATCATGGGATAGACGGGTCTTGTAAAATTTTTATCATTTTTTTTATTTACGGTATTTCTAATAGTATTAATTTCTTCAGAAATTTTATCAAGCGTCAACGCCATTTTATTATGGGCTATATTTACATCTTCCGCTTCGACAAGATAAGGCGTATATCCATAGCCTTTAAACAGATTTACCAACTCTTCTTCGCTTATGCGGGCTAATATTGTCGGATTATTAATTTTATAGCCGTTTAAATGTAAAATCGGAACGACGATACCGTCTATCAGGGGGTTTAAAAACTTGTTAATATGCCATGAGGCTGCCATCGGTCCGGTTTCGGCTTCGCCGTCTCCGACTACGCAAAAAACGGTTAAATCAGGGTTATCTAACGCCGCCCCATAGGCATGGCTTAAGGCATAACCAAGCTCGCCGCCTTCGTGGATAGAGCCCGGAGTTTTAGGGGAAACATGGCTTGGGACGCCGTCCGGCGTAGAAAATTGCCTGAAAAGCGCTTTAAGTCCGCCTCCGTTTTCGGAAATATTCGGATAATATTCACTGCAGGTTCCTTCGATGTAAGTATTTGCGATGATTGCAGGGCCGCCGTGCCCGGGACCGGTAATAAACAGCGAATTTAAATCATATTTTTTTATGATTCTATTTAAATGCGCATAAATAAAATTAAGTCCGGGCGAGGTACCCCAGTGTCCTAATAACCTGGGTTTTATATGTTCGAGTTTTAAGGGGGTTAGCAGTAATGGGTTGTCCATTAAATAAATCTGCCCTATCGTTAAATAGTTTGCCGCGTCGAAATACAGATTTAATGTTTGAAGTTCGCTTTCGGAAAGATAATTCTGGAATTTATCGGATTGTTTGATATTCATTCATACCCCCTTATATATAATAAAATTAATATTTAAGGTTGTTTTTATATCGCAGGCCGTTTCATAACCTATCTATTTTCTTTGAATAGCCCCTTAACATAATGGAGTTAAGCGACACGGTTATACTGGAAACCGCCATTGCCGCCCCCGCTGCTGCCGGCGGCAGCAGCCAGCCGGTGAAGTGGTAAAAAACCCCCGCCGCGAACGGAATACCTAGCCCGTTAAAGAAAAATGCCCAAAAAAGGTTTTGTTTCACTTTGTTTAAAGTTTTTCTGCCGAGCGCCACGCTTTTATAAGCATCTTTAATATCGCTTTTTACTAATATAATGTCGCCGGTTTCCCTTGCGACATCGGTTCCGCTGCCTATTGCTATTCCTACATCGGCATAAGCCAGCGCCGGCGCATCGTTTATGCCGTCGCCGACCATTGCGACTTTTAAGCCTAAATTTTTTAGTTTTTTTACTTCATTAAGTTTGTCCTGCGGTAAAACATTTGCGATGACATTTTTTTCGTCTATCCCCACTTGAACGGCAACGTTTGCAGCTGAATTTAGATTATCCCCCGTTAAAAGATATACCGCTATACCCATGGATTTTAATTTAGTTATCGCTTCTTTTGCCCCTTTCTTAACTTTGTCTGCTAAAGTAATAATGCCGGCCATATCTGAGCCGGCAGAAATTCCGATAACGGTTTTGCTTTCCTTTGCATATTTTTCCTCAAGTTCGCTAAATTTAGACAAATCGATATTTTCGGTCTCGAACAGCCCTTTCTTCCCGATAAAAATCTTTTTACCGCCGTAATTCAATGTTATGCCAAGGCCGCCTATTTCTTTATAATCGGCAGGCTGAATCTCGGCTCTGTCTATACCGACGGCAGTTTTTTCGTTAGATTCGTTATATTTCTTAACTATTGCCGCTGCAATAGGGTGGGAGGAGAAACCCTCTCCGTAAGCAGCGATTTTTAAAATTTCGTTTGCGGGTAAACTGCCTAAGGGTATTATATCCGTTACCTCAGGTTTGCCGTAAGTAATTGTACCAGTTTTATCAAAAACAACGGCGTTTATTCTTGCGATTTCTTCGAGGCCGGATGATTTTTTTATTAATATCCCCTTTTCGAGGCCGATTGAACTTCCAACCATAAGAGCCATAGGCGTAGCAAGCCCCATTGCGCAGGGGCAGGCTATAACCAGTACTGCGATAGCGGCGGATAGAGCAAATAAAAAATTAGAATGAAAAATATATCTCCATGAGAAGAATACTGCTAAAGATATTGCAACGACGATTGGAACAAAATAGTTAGTTACTTCATCGGCTATTCGCTGAATGGGGGCTTTATCCGCCTGGGCATCTTCGACTAAGCGGACAATCTGGGAGAGTATGGTATCCTTGCCAACCCTCAAAGCCTTTATTTTTATAACCTGCCCTATGTTTATCGTTGCGCCGCTTACCTCGCCGTTAACCTTTTTTTCAACGGGGATAGGCTCGCCCGTCAGCATAGACTCGTCTATCTGGGTTTGCCCCTCCATGATTACACCGTCAACGGGAATTTTATCGCCCTTTTTTACTAAAAGAACATCCCCCGCTTTCACGCTCGAAGTGTCCACCACCTTCACTGCCCCGTTGTTTTCGATAAGGTTCGCTTTGTTAGCCTGAAGTTTAAACAAGGCTTTTAATGATGATGCCGCTCTCTGTTTTGAAATCTTTTCCAGCAGTTTTCCCGTTCTGATAAAGAGTATAAGCAAAACGGATGTATCGAAATAAAGTTCGCCTTTAAATAAAAATACCCCCGCGACGGAATAAAAATAAGCGGCGGATATTCCCAATGCGACGAGAACATCCATATTGGCGGAAAAGCTTTTTAAAGAATAATAGGCGCCTTTATAAAATGTAAGTCCGGCGGTAAATTGAACTATCGTGGCTAATATAAATAAAATAAATATCTTAAATTCATTCGGGGTTTCCGCCATTTTTGCCATGCCGAACATATTTTTATAGGTCAGTATAACGACGGGAATCGTAAGAATAAATGTGAATATAAGCCAATAAATATCTTTTTTCCAATCGGGTATTTTACGAAACCATTTGTCCATAAACGGGATATGTGCGTTTATGCTTAAGGATTTTTCCGCCTCTTCGCCGGTTTCAGTTTCGTCCACAGGCGTGTATCCGCTTTCCGTTACGGCTTTAAATATAGCCTCTTTAGATGTTAGGGACGGGTCGAACGATACAAATCCGCTTTCCCCGGCAAAATTAACGGTTACTTTATTTATTCCATCGATCTTCCCGACCCCTTTTTCGATAGTTCTGGCACAGTTGGTACAGTGCATTCCTTCTATCTTAAATCTGAGGTTTTCTGCTTCCGGTTTTTCCTGTTTATTTTTACTCTCTGCCGGTTGAATTGTCCAACCTTGCGGTATGGCTTGCCGTGCTTCGTCTATAAGCTCGGCGCCGAACCCTGCAAATTTAACCATTTTAATTATTTCATCGGGCGAAAGATTATTTGCACCCGAATCGACATAGAGGGTTTCGTTTACGAAATTAAGCCGCGCGTTTTTGACGCCGTCTATTCTTTTTACGGTGTCCACTATGGTTTCCGCGCATGAAGCGCAGTCCATTTTGCTTATTTTAAATTTATATTGTTTTTGTTGCGCGGGGGCGGCATTTCCTTTATCAGTCAAGGTGGGAGAACGGTCTTTTGTTTCATGTCCAGGGTCGCCTTCTTCTTCGGTTTCATAACCCGCTTCTTTTATGGCTTTTTTAATATCCGAAGCCGAGGTAGTTCCTTCGTCGAATGTCACATCAGCGCATTTATCTTTAAGGCTTACATTGACGGATTTTACTCCTTTAAGGGAAGATACGGCTTTTGTAACAGTTTTTACGCAATGTTCGCATGTCATTCCGTGGACGGCTATTTTTTCATTTTTCATAATATGCACCTCTTTTTTATTATTAACCGGCTTTATTAATAACCCGCGGTTAACCAAATGATTAACTAAAATATATACCGTGCTTTTTTACTTTTAGACCAAATTATATATTTATCAATATATCATATCATCGAAAGGAGCTTTTTTCAAACGGGGTAAGCGGATTTATTCTATTGAAAAAATAATCGTTAAGTTTTATAATATATCACTTATATACAAAATAAAAGCGTTTAACGAGGCTGATGAATGGCAAATATATCTAAATATAAAACCGCCGTTTACCCTGGTTCATTCGACCCTGTTACTTACGGTCATTTAGATGTTTTAAAAAGAAGTCTCAGCGTATTTGACAAGGTGGTTGTAGCGGTTGCCTGCAATAAAAAGAAGCCTTATCTTTTTAAGCAGTCTATGAGGATTGACCTTATAGACAGGATTTTAAAAGAAGACGAAGAAATCGACAACGGCAGGGTTGAAGTAATAGCTTTAAAGGGGCTCCTTGTTAAGTATGTGGAAAGTATTAACGCAAAGGTAATTATAAGGGGCCTTAGGGCAGTTTCCGATTTTGAATACGAACTTCAGCTTGCGATAACTAACAGGACGCTTAATTCCGACATAGAGACGATATTTATGATGACCGCCGAAAAGTACTCATTTTTAAGTTCCACGATAGTCAAGGAGATTTCCCGTCTCGGAGGAGATGTTTCCAGCATGGTTCCGAAGGTAATAGCCTCCGAGCTTGCGAAAATTTATTCCAAAGGAGAAAATGATGAAACTCTCATGTAGAGCGTCTTCAATAAAACCGTCGGCCACTCTTGCCATAACCGCAAAGGCTAAGAAACTTAAAGCCGAAGGGAAAAATATTATCGGTTTTGGGGCGGGCGAGCCGGATTTCGACACGCCGGGCTATATCAAAGACGCCGTAAAAGATGCCCTTGACAAAGGTTATACCAAATATACCCCCGTGTCGGGAATCGAGGAGCTTAAATCGGCGATTGCGGATAAGTTTTTATCCGATTATAATGTCGGATACGAACAGAGCGAGATAATCGTTTCTTGCGGAGGAAAGCACAGCCTTTACAATCTCTTTTCGGCTCTCTTAAACGAAGGCGACGAGATTATTATTCCATCGCCCTATTGGGTGTCTTATACCGAAATCATAAAGCTTTCCGGCGGCGTTCCGGTTATAGTCGATACATCCCGAAACGGGTTTAAATTTAACCTGAGAATGCTCGAAAGCAATTTGACGAAAAAGACAAAGGGATTAATCATAAACAGTCCTTCTAATCCTACAGGGGTTTTAATGGACGAGAAAGATATTATCGAAATTGCAAACTTTGTCAAAAAGAAAGGTTTATACATAATAACCGACGATATTTACGAAAAAATAATCTTTGACGATAAAAAATTTTTTAATGCGCTGATGGCCGGCAAATCGATGAAAGAAAATACCGTTGCCGTCAATGCAGTTTCCAAGACATACTCTATGACAGGATTCAGAATAGGCTATACGGCCGGCCCCAAAGATTTAATATCGGCAATGAATAATATCCAGTCCCAAAGCACATCCAACCCCACGACATTTGCCCAATACGGGGCTTTGGCGGCATTAAAGGGCGGCTATGATTTTACCGTTATGATGCGGAACGAATTTCAAAAAAGAAGGGATTATATGATGGATTTTTTTGACAAAAACATAAAAAGCATCACTCCCGTTAAGCCGGATGGGGCATTTTATATATTTGCCGATATTTCAAAGGTCTTTGGCGAAAGCGAGAATAAAATAAATTCCTCGACCGAATTTTGCGATTATCTTTTAGATAAATATCTTGTCGCAGCCGTTCCCGGCGTTGAGTTTGGCAATGACAATTTTATAAGGCTGTCTTTTGCGACAAGCCTCGATGTCATAAAAGAAGGTTTAAATAGAATAAAAGAAGCGGTATCCTTTTGAGGCAAATAATTTTATGAAAAGGGCTCATAAATACATCCTTAACTTTCTTAATAATAACAGGGGCGATTTTAACTTATTTAAGTTTATCCTTAAGCTCCCCTTATTTTTAATATCGTATGCGGTTATTCTTTCTACAAAAATAAAAAGAACATTGTATAACCGTTCTTTTATTTTTAAATCTAAAGAACCTGGCATGTTTACGGTTAGCATAGGGAATATAAATTTGGGCGGAGCAGGGAAAACCCCGTTTTCCTATACTATTGCCGAATACTTGTACGGACGGGGTTTAAAGCCCTGCATTATAAGCAGGGGCTACAAAGGCCGTTTAAAAAAAAAATCTATATTGCCGGTTGGGAGTACGAGCTTGAGGATGTCCGGCAAAAGCTTCCCGACGAAGTAATTCTTTTAGTTGAAAGGTTTAAATCAAAAAATATTCGGATACCCGTTATAGTTTCCAGAAACCGATTATCGGCCGCAAAAGTTTGTTCGGGGGAAGATAGCATATATTATAATCTTGCCGAAGATCTTAATGTATTTTCAAACTTAGATTCGACAAAACCCCCGGGCGAAAAGGTAGATTTAAGCGCAAACCCGTCCGATGATGCCGTGCATAATTTTTCCGATCATTGCTTATATAAAGATGTTTGCGATAAATATGAAGAATATAAAAAGATTGCCGTCTTAGATGACGGATTTACCGCTTTAAATATCAAAAAGGATTTAAATATAGTTCTGATAGACAGGACTAAGAACATTTTCGATCAAAATGTTATTCCCGCAGGGGTTTTAAGGGAGGACTTAACTGTTCTTAAATATGCCGATATTATAATTATAACCAAAAATACTGAACAAGCCTGCGATATTACAAAAATAACCGATAAAAATTTAGAGAAAGACATTAAAAGATTTAATAAATCCTGCCCAGTATTCTATTCTCATTATAAGCCCGTTAATCTTTTAGGAGGGGACGCTGGGCAAAAATCGTTAAATTTTGATAGCCTCCATGACAAACGGATGAGGATATTGACCGTCTGTGCAATCGGAAACCCGGATTACTTTTACGATAATTTGAGTAGCCGCGGGATTAAAATAGACGGCAAGTTCGAGTTTGAAGACCACCATATATATACGGCGCAGGATTTAACCTTATTAAAGAATGACCTGAATCTTAATAATCCCTGTATTATTATAACTACTTTAAAAGATTATGTTAAATTAAAAAAGTTTGGCGAACGGAAAGAATATAAGGATATTATAGAAAAGGTTTATTATTTGGATTTTGAGCTGGTTATAGATAAATTATTTTTTGAGTTTATTTATGATAATTATAAAAAATATATAGAAAGGATCAATCCAGAATTACTTCCATATATAATTAAAAATTAAACAAAAGATGAAGAAAAATAGGATACTGTTATATGCTGAATTTATCGCAGTTTATGGGTTTTATCTTTTTATAAACATTATCCCTCTTGGTTTAGCGTTAAAATTGGGCAGGATTTTAGGGATAATATTTTATAAAATCGACAAAAGACATGCAAAAAATACGATTAATAATTTAACCATCGCTTTTCCGAATAAAAAAAAAGAGGAGCTAAACGATATTTGCATTAATTTTTACAAAAATATCGGCATGATTTTCGTTGAGATTTTTAGATTAAACAGGTATAATAAAAAGAATATAGACAGCTTTGTCGACTCGGATTTCGACGCGTTTAAGGGCATTTACAAAAAGCAGGGAATACTTCTCTTGACCGCTCATTTCGGCAATTGGGAGCTTTTGGCAAAAACTTTCAGCCTGAAAGGTTATTCGGGCAATGTTTTAGCAAGGCCGTTAGACAACCCTTATATAGAAAAAATTCTTTATGGATTAAGGACAAATTCCGGGAATAAGGTAATATATAACAGGGAAAATGCTATTAAAAGCATAATGTCGGCATTAAATAAAAATGAAATGGTTGGATTTTTGCCGGACGAGAATGCTTCGAAACGGATAGGCGTATTTGTAGATTTTTTTGGCGTTAAAGCCTGCACTATGCCGGGTATGGCGAATATTGCCGCAAAGACAAAAGCGCCGGTCATTCCGGCTTTTATTGTCAGGATTAAAGACGGCAATTTTAAAAAACATAAACTGATAATCGGAGAACCCCTTGAGATAACCTATACCGGAGACAGAAAGACCGATATGATAAACATCTTGAAAATGTTCAATGAAACAATAGAAAACATAATAGAAAATTATCCGGAGCAGTGGTTTTGGATTCACAACAGGTGGAAAACAAGACCGGATCCAGAGAAATAAATATATGGAAAAATGCGTATTTTTAGACAGGGACGGCGTTCTGATTAAAGATGTAGGCTATTTAAAAAATCCGGACGATATAATTTTAATGCCGCAAACGATCGAGGCATTAAAGAATTTAAAGAAAATCGGGTTTTTGCTCATAATAGTTACAAATCAGGCGGGTGTCGCAAAAGGTTTTTTCACCGTAGATGATTTGGAAAGAGTTAATAAAAGATTGATAAAGGTTTATGAAACTAACGATATTGCGATAGACGATTTATATTTTTGCCCCCACCACGAAAATGGAATTGTAGAGCCTTATAATATCAAATGCTCTTGCAGAAAGCCCGATTTAGGAATGGTGGTTAAGGGCGTAGAAAAGTTCGGCATCGATATTAATAAATCATTTATGATTGGAGATAAGGACAGCGATATTCTTCTCGCAAAAAATTCCGGTTTAAGGTCGTTTTATATAAAAAATTCGATGTACGAACATGATGAAAATATAACCCCGGATTTTTATGTTTCAGATTTGAAAGAAGCTTCGGATATTATAATAGAATTACAGGGCGGCTGAGAAAGAGTTATCGCATCTTTATTTTTTTGTTTGATTTTAAATAAAAAGTTTGTTAAAATTTAATGCTTAAATTTAAATATACCAATAAAAAGAGGACAGACTTAAGTTTGTCCTCATAAACAAGGAGTAAACTATGGCAAATCATAAATCGGCTGAGAAAAGGGCAAGGCAAACGAAAAAAAGAACTTTGCGCAACACAGGCAGTATTTCGAAAATGAAAACGAATATTAAAAAATTTAAAGCGGCTGTTTCTCAAAACGATAAAGAAAAGGCTCTGGAACTTTTTAAATTAAATGCGTCTTATATTATGCATTTGGCATCCAAAAGTATAATTCATAAAAATAATGCCTCAAGGAAAATCTCGGCGCTGGCGAGGCTTCATAACTCAATCAAACAGGATTAGCGTTATCTTAAGTTTCTGGAAATATCTAAAAACCCAAGTTTAAAGATAAATTCTTCGAATATCAGGTTTTGAGGGTGGGATGTTGTTTTAAGCCTGAAATCCGTTTCTCCCAGCAGTTCCATAATTCTTTTAAGTTCATGAACAGAAAATAAAGATAGATTTTTTAGAAATTTCTTTTTGAGAAAAGGCAGAACCCCGTTTATCCGTAAAATGGTTTCGAAATCCATACCCGAGGATTCCTGCACCTTTGCTTTATGGAGCTTTCTCGCTTCGTTATACAATACCGATATAATTTTTACAGGCTCTTCCCCGTCATTATAAATAACGCCGAATATTGAAAATGCCCCCCTTATATCCCTGTCTAATATTTTATCGATAAAATCAAAAATAGTGAATGTTTTTGAAAAAGCAAGAAGCGGCTTTAATTCGTTAACGGAAAGTTCTTTTGATTTGTTTTCGGGTTTAATTCCCGATACTATTTTGTTAAGTTCGTTATCGATATTTACCGTGTTATTACCCGTATATCTAATGAGGTAATATACTGCTTCATCGGAAATTTTTATACCTTTTTCTTTAGATAAATTTCTAATATAAGAGAAAAGTTCATTTTCATATAGAAGCCTGATTTTATGAAGTTTAAAATAATTTTTGGTTTTTAATTCCTTGAAAAATTTAATATTTTCGTTAATTTTCGGGCTGTTATCATAAAAAATGATTACTGTTGACGGAGATGGAGAGTTTAAGTAATCAAGCAGTTCCGTATCATTAAGAAACGAGCCGTCAAAATCTTCTACCTGTATAACCCTTTTTTCCGAAAGCACAGGATAACTGTTGGCTATGGTTAAAAAATCGACGGGCAAGGGGGATATAAGCCTGTCAAAATTAAAATCCGTCTGTTCTTTTTTTAATATTCCGGATTTTATTTTTTCTATTTCCTTAGCAATTCTAAAATCATCTTCCCCGTAAAAAAAATAGACGAGAGTATCTTTTTCCATATTTAAATTTTATAATAAAAAATATCTTTTTTAAAGATATTAATCTTAAGTTTTAATTCCGCAATAGAAACTGTTTAGATATTGCAATACTCAATATTAAGTAATACTGGATTCCCGCTTTCGCGGGAATGACACCTAAAAGGTGAAACTTCCAACCCTTATTAAGTCATTTTAAGTCATTCCCGCGAAAGCGGGAATCCAGAAAATAAATTTCTATCGGGGGTTAAGGTTAAATTTTGCGGTTGACTTTTATATCATATTTTATTAATATAATTTCATCATGATAGAATTTTTGACGATTATATTAATAGTTTCCGCCGTTTTCTTGGTTATCGTTATTCTTATGCAGCAGGGCAAAGGACAAGAAATGGGCGCCGTGTTCGGGGGGAGTTCCCAAACCATATTTGGAGCTTCCGGCGCGGGCAATTTTTTAACTAAAGCTACCGCTATTTTAGCCTTAATTTTTATGGCTTCGGCATTTCTAATATCTTATATTTCGGCCAGGCAGATAAGCCCTATCGCAATTAAAAGTTACATTAAAAAGACGGAAAAACCGCCTTTAGTTAAAAAGGCTGCCAAGCCTGCTCCAAAAGACCAAGCCTTAACTAAGCCATTTAAGCCGTTAAAAACGGTTAATAATAAATAATTTACTTTAATAGGTAAGTTTTAATAAAAATGCCGAAGTGGTGGAATTGGTAGACACGCCATCTTGAGGGGGTGGTGGATAATATCCGTGCCGGTTCGATTCCGGCCTTCGGCACCATTCATTATTTTAACCTTTCTGCAAAATAATTATTCTTTAGCTAATATTCTTTGACATAAGCAGGGTAAATTCCCTTAAGAATGCGTTATTATAAAGATGGCTGTTTAAGTTCATCTGGTTTAACGCGTCCGGCATGTTTAATTTTATTCTATACGGCCTATTCCTTGTAAGAGAATCGAATTTGTTGGCGATTATTAAAATCTTTCCGTAAGTGGAAATATCTTCTTCTGTCTTGCCGAACGGGTAACCCGAGCCGTTTGAAGCTTCGTGATGGTCTAAAATACCGTTAATAATGTCATTATTCTCCATATCGTTTTGCAGCGCAATATCTTTTGAATATATAGGGTGTTTTTGGATTTCGTTAAGTTCGATTTCCCCCAAACCCCTTTTTGACAGAAGCGCTTTGGGAATTTTTAATTTTCCGATATCGTGTATAAGCCCCGCTAAACCGATTTCAAAAAGCGAAATTTTATTGGCAAAGCCAAGCCTGTTTGCCAAAGACATGGCATAAATACTAACATTAATCCCGTGGCTTACTTCATTATAATCGTAATCCGAAAGATTTAAAAGATTAGTAAAAGCAAATTCGCTGATTAAAAGATAATCGATTGTGGCTTCGATGGTTTTTTTGACATTTTCCTTATTATCCTTAAGATTTCCCGTTGTTATAAGATATTCCGCGTAAACTTTAGAATAAATATAAATTTTTACGGCCTTTTCTTCGAGAGCTAAATCTTTTGAGTTTACGATACTTTCCATATGTCCCATTATATCGCCGTCATATTTTTCTTTATCCTCTCCTTTAATGTAAAGATGGTCTACGCCGTTGTTTTTTAATCTTAAAGCATCGCTTTGAGAAAATATGAGGGCTTTTGCCCTGTATAAAATATAGTTTTCTCCCGATTTTATATAAAGGGGGTAGTCGGAATTTTTGCCAAAAATCAGGCTTTCGATTAATATCGGAAGATAATTTTCTTTTTTTTCCATGCAGGGAAGTTCTCCTTTTCTAAGGTCGCGCATGTTAGTTTAAAATTATATTATCACAGAGTTCAACCCTTTTTTTTGACAACCTTCCTTAAAATCTTCAGCCTGTTTTCTGTCCCCCACTATAGTTCCGTAATGCATAGGAATAGATACTGCCGCCCTGATTTTTTCGGCAGCGCCTATCGCTTCGGCAGGAGTCATCACATATGTGCCGCTAACCGGAATAAATAACAAATCGATATTTTTTGAGGCCAGATTGTCCATTTCGGGTACATGGTCAGTGTCGCCCGTATGATAAATTTTAACCCCGTTAAAAGTAACGATAAACCCGAGTTTTTTATCCTCTTTCGGATGATAAACCTTGCCCGGTTCCCGAAATTTGTTTATGTTATAAGCAGAGACGCCTTCTATATGCAAGTCTTTAAAATCGATTGAATCGCCCGGGGCAATAATTACGACTTTATTATCAAGCGATGCACCCATTTCTTTATGCGTCATTTTATTCATGAATAAAACGGTAGAATCTTTTATTATTTTGCGAATATCATCCATGGAAAAATGATCGAAGTGTTCATGCGATACGAAAATATAATCCGCTTTAGGTTCGCCGTCGTGCAATTTAAATGGATCAAAGTATAAATTTACCTTGCCGTTCGTTACCAGAAAACTGTCGTGGCAAAACCTTTTTATTTCAAGTCCTTTATAGTTAAACATAAAAAAACCTCCCGCAAATTTAATTTATTTGTTATCTTAATTATCAATGCAAAAGATATTAAAAGATTGTATTATATTTTATCATAATTATCGTGGAATTGTTAAGAATTAGAACATATAAATATATATTGTAATTATATATAGTTGTAATATATAATAATATCGCATACCCGCACTGAAGACGCTGCGGGGATGATATGTTTTGTTTTGCGGCGAACAAAATATCTAAAATTAATTTTAATAGTTTTAAAGTTATTCGAGGTTAAAACCATGAATGCTAAAAGAATCAAAAAGTTTTTCTTATTTACCGCATCCTTAGGTATGTTTGTCTTATTTTTAAGCGGCTGTGCGGCATATTACGGTCCGCTGGCCTCACCGGCATATTCGCAGGGATACATAAGCGTTGCTACGCCCAATTTTGCCTTTTCGTTCGGCGAAGGCGTAAACGCATATTATGCTCCCGAGTTTGGCGCCTATATTTACGGATATAACGGTTATTATTACAGGTGGCTTAACGGCGGCTGGGTTTACGCAAGCGTATATCAGGGTCCCTGGTATCCGGTAACCGCGGGGATTTTTCTTCCGGGTATATTGGCTTTTGGTCCGCCGCCCCCGGTAATTGCTTACAGGCCGTATTTTGTATGGTGGAGGATGCATGTAGGTCCATGGTATAGGGCTTATCATCCGGGCTGGTGGGCAAGGCATCAAATGTTTTTAAGGAATTACGGCGAATGGCGGTTGCATGTAAATCGTTTTTACCGCAATCATCCGTACCAAAACTGGAGAATGAGGAGACATTTCGGACCCAGAGGTCCTGAACACGGGGGTCCAAGACGCGAGGGTCCCGGACGCAGAGGCCCTGAACACGGGGGCCCGGGATTTATGCACGGGCATCACGGTCCATTTTTTGGGCATTAAGGATAAATTAGTTTCATTAGAAAATAAACACGGTTTAAAATTTTTGGCATTCAATAAACGGCAGGGAGGGCTTTATGGCAAATTTAAGAATTGCGATAAACGGGTTCGGCAGAATCGGAAGGAATGTTTTCAGGGTGTTTCAAGGTATGATAGAAAAGGGCAAAGAGATTGAAATAGTCGCGATTAACGATATTACCAACCCGCAGGTGCTTGCCCATCTTCTTAAATACGATTCCGTTCACGGTAAAGCTAATTTTTATGTCGGATATGATGTTGACCATATTATTGCGGATAGCAGGGAAACTTTGATTACGGCAATAAAAGACCCTTCCGAGCTTCTCTGGAAACATCTGAATGTCGATATTGTTATCGAATCGACCGGCCTTTTTACAAAAAGAGACGATGCGGCAAAACATCTTAAGGCAGGAGCAAAAAGGGTTTTAATTTCGGCGCCTGCCCATGATCCCGATGTTACTATCGTTCTTGGAGTAAACGATAAGATATATAACAAAGACAGGCATTTCATCGTTTCCATGGCATCATGTACCACAAACTGCCTTGCTCCGGTGGCCAAAATAATACATGAAAATTTTGCGATAGAAAAGGGCAACATGACCACGGTTCATTCTTATACCAATGACCAGAGAATCTTAGATTTGCCGCATAAAGATTTAAGAAGGTCAAGGGCCGCCGCCGTTTCGATTATTCCTACGACAACCGGCGCCGCAAAGGCGCTTTGCGAGGTGTTGCCAGAACTCAAAGATAAACTTGACGGGATGTCTTTAAGGGTGCCTACGCCCGATGTCTCTATTAACGATTTAGTATGCAAGGTTTCTAAAAAAACATCCGTTTTGGAGGTAAATTCAAAATTGGAAGAGGCTTCGGAAGGTTATTTAAAAGGAATTCTTGCTTTTAGCAAAGAGCCTTTGGTTTCGATAGATTATCTCGGAAATCCTTACTCCTCCACCGTCGATTCTTTAAGCACGAAGGTGATAGGAGACGATCTCGTTAAGGTTCTGGCGTGGTATGACAATGAATGGGGTTATTCCACAAGGCTTGCCGAAATGGCGGTTATGATGATGCAATAATGGAAAATATAGTTTACATCGACGAGATCGAAATAAAGAATAAAACACTGCTTATAAGAGTGGATTTTAATGTTCCGCTCGATCAAAACGGAAACATTACCGATGATACCCGAATTAGAGCGGTTCTTCCCACGATTAATTACTGTTTGGACGAGAATGCAAAGATAGTTTTAATATCCCATATGGGAAGGCCTAAAGGAAATAAGGTTCCCGAACTTTCGCTCATAGTGGTTGCGAAAAGATTAAGCAGGCTTTTAGATAAAGATGTTAAATTTGTAAACGACTGCATCGGAGAGTTAGCGGAAAATACCGTTAAGTCTGCATCTTATGGAGATATTATACTTCTGGAAAACTTAAGATTTTATTCGGAAGAAACAAATAATGATGAAGAATTCGGGAAAAAATTGGCATCGTTATGCGATATTTATGTTAACGATGCATTTGCAACGGCGCACAGGTCTCACGCCTCTAATGTTTCGGTTGCTAAATTCGTAAAAACATGTGCCGCCGGGTTTCTTATCAGAAAAGAGTTAAATTATTTTACAAGGGCGATAGAAAGCCCTATGAAGCCGTTTGTCGCCATTGTCGGAGGGGCAAAGGTTTCAGGGAAAATAGAGGTATTATCGAATTTTGCGGACAAGGTGGACAAACTTATAATAGGCGGCGCCATGTCTAATACCTTCCTTAAGGCTATGGGGTATGATGTCGGCAGTTCATTAGTTGAAGACGACATGATTGAATACGCAAAAAAAACCCTTGAAAAAATAAAAGAAAAAAATATAAAACTTTACCTTCCGGTAGATGTCGTTGTTGCCGACAGATTTACTCCAGATGCGGAAACTAAGGTTACCACCGTTCAGGAAATTCCAAAAGGCTGGATGGCGTTAGATATAGGTCCTGCAACGGTTACCCTTTTTACGGAGGCTATTCAAAATGCCAAAACAATTGTATGGAACGGCCCGATGGGCGTCTTTGAATTCGATGCCTTTAGCAGAGGAACATTTGCTTTGGTTTCCAGCGTGGCAAATGCTTATGCTCTCACGATTGTAGGTGGCGGAGATACGGATGTTGCCCTGCACAGAGCGGGAGAGTTTGCCAAAATGTCCTATGTCTCAACCGGCGGAGGGGCATTCCTGGAGCTTTTGGAAGGGAAGAAATTGCCGGGAATCGAGGCATTGATAAACTGCTCCAAAAAGAATAATTTAAAAAAATTGCTGTGAATCCTCATTATTAATTTAACCTATTAAATGAACTAAATGAAGAAAAAGTTAATCATATTAATTTCGATTTTCCTTCCAGTTTTAATTTTTGATCAATATTTAAAATATTTAGTTAATAAACGCATCTCGTTATTTCGGAAGATAACCGTTATAAAGCACTATTTCAATATAGTGCATGTCGATAATACCGGCGTTGCTTTCGGCCTTATGAATAATTACTCGTCTTTGTTTATTATAATATTTACGGCTTTAATTATTGTTCTTATAACCTATATTTTGTTTAAATTAAAAATTAGTTCGCCTTTATTTATAATTAGTTCGTCTTTAATAATTTCGGGCGCATTTTCGAATCTTCTAAACAGAATTTTTCAGGGATATGTCGTTGACTTTCTTGATTTTCATATTTACGGCTATCACTGGCCAAGCTTTAATCTTGCGGACAGCTCCGTTGTGACGGGAACAATACTGTTTTTTATTTCTATAATTAAGTACATATAGAATATTGTTGTAAGCATTATACATCATAAAAATGGAAATAGACAAAAGTTACGATTTTAATAAAATAGAAAGCAAGTGGCAATTCCTCTGGGAACAGGAAAAGACATTCGGCGTACAGAATAATATTTCCGCAAGCAAGCCAAAATTCTATTGCTTAGAAATGTTCCCGTATCCTTCGGGCAAAATTCATATGGGGCATGTCAGAAACTACGCAATCGGAGATGCAATTGCGAGATTCAAAAGATTAAAGGGTTGCTCTGTGCTTCATCCTATCGGTTTTGACAGCTTTGGGCTTCCTGCCGAAAATGCCGCAATAAAAAATAAAACAAATCCATCCGGGTGGACTAAAAGCAATATAGGTTCAATGACCCTGCAGTTAAAAAGACTCGGTTTCTCTTATGATTGGGACAGGATAGTAATAACATCCGACCCGTCATACTATAAATGGGAGCAGTTATTCTTTTTGCAGATGCTAAAGAATGGATTGGCTTATAAGAAGGCTTCAAATGTCAACTGGTGCGAGTCCTGCCATACCACGCTTGCCAATGAACAGGTTGAAGACGGCAAGTGCTGGAGATGCGGAAATAATGTAACGATTAAAAATATGGAGCAGTGGTTTTTCAAGATAACGGCTTACGCCGAAGAGCTGCTCGAAGATTTGGACGATTTGAAAGGCTGGCCGGATAAGGTTAGAACAATGCAAAAAAATTGGATTGGCAAGAGTTCCGGCTTAAGCATATTTTTTAAGATAGAAGGTTCCGAAGATAGCGAAGACGGAATAGAAATATTTACCACGCGGCCGGATACTATTTTCGGAGCGACTTTTGTTGCAATGTCCCCGTTTCACCCGCTTGCAAAAAAATTAGTTAAAGAGCCTGAAAAAAGAATCGAGTTAGAAAGAATTATTCACAATTCGTTAGTTTCAAAAGATATTGCGGAAAAAGAGGGTTTTTTTACCGGCTCTTATGCTATTAATCCGTTTACGGATAAAAAGATTCCGGTATATGTGGCTAATTTTGTCCTGATGGATTACGGAACAGGCGCGATAATGTCGGTTCCGGCCCATGACGAAAGGGATTATGAATTTGCAAAAAAATATAACCTTGAAATAATCAGGGTAATAAGGCATAAAAGCGGGTTTGAAAAAGAACAGGACGATAGTCTTCCATATATGCTGCAGGGGACAATTGTCAACTCAGGAGAGTTTAACGGGCTTTCTTCCGAAGAGGCAAAAGAAAAGATTTCGGCTTATGCGGAAAAATTGGGGATAGGTAAAAAAGTTATTAATTACAGACTCAGGGATTGGGGAATATCCAGACAAAGATACTGGGGGTGCCCTATTCCCGTGGTTTACTGCGAAAAATGCGGAACGGTTCCTTTAAATGAAATCGATTTGCCGTTAATTCTTCCTGACGGCATTACTTTTACGGGGGAAGGCGCTTCGCCTTTAGAAAAGCTGGAATCCTTTATAAATACAAAATGCCCTAAGTGCGGCGGCTATGCAAGGCGTGAGACCGATACAATGGATACATTCGTTGAATCTTCATGGTATTTTTTAAGATATACTCTTTTAAACAGGATAGAACAGGTTCCGTTTAAAAAAGACGATATATCCTACTGGCTTCCGGTTGATCAGTATGTAGGCGGGGTCGAGCATGCCGTTATGCACCTTTTATATTCAAGATTTTTTGTAAAAGTCTTGAGGGATTTAAATTACTTTGATTTAGACGAGCCGTTTGAAAATCTTTTAACACAGGGAATGGTTGTAAAAAACGGCGCCAAAATGTCCAAATCTAAAGGCAATGTCGTAGATCCCGATGAGCTTATTAAAAAATTCGGAGCTGATACGGTAAGGTTATTCATTCTTTTTGCCGCTCCGCCCGAAAAGGATTTAGAGTGGAACGATTCCGGGGTCGAAGGGGCATTCAGGTTTATCAATAAGTTTTACAAAACGATTATTACGGCTTATGCGGATATTTTTAAAAATATGGATAACGATTTTACAATGGAAGACGGAAGCGCGGACAACATAAATCAGGGCGTTAAAAAAATTGTTTATCAGCTTTCTCTGGTGATAGAAAAAACGGAAGCGGAGATGAACGGGCGTTATCATTTCAATACGATAATAAGTTCTTCAATGGAATTACTTAACAATTTTAACGATTATATGGCGGATGAGATTCAAAAAGAGGGGGTTTTAAATCCGGCGGATAGATATTTACTAAAGTATTTTCTAAACTCCGTGATTATAATGTTATATCCGTTTATTCCACATGCCTGTTCGGAAGCCTATGAAATTTTGAACGGTTCGGCAATAGAAAAGGCACCGTGGCCGGAGATTAAAGACACGGGATATATTCAGGAAAAATGCAATATAGCCGTGCAGATAAACGGGAAAATGAGAGACCTTGTTGTTGCAGATTTAAATGCAAGCGAAGATTCGGTAATAGAAGCCGCGTTGGACAGCAATAAGATAAGAAAATATGTCGCGCATAAAAGCAGTATTAAAAAAACTATATATATTAAAAATAAGCTTTTAAGCATAATAGTGTGATATGAAAAATAAATTTGCCTTAGTTGTTATTATTGCTTTTGCCTCTCTTTTTACTTCCGCTTGCGGCTTTAGCATGTTAAGTCAAAAAAATAGCTCCGTTAATATTTACGGCAGATATAAAAAATATAATAATATTTCTCAAATATTTATAAAGCCTTTTAAAAATTTAACCTATAAATCCGGTGTGGGAGTTTACTTTTCAAATAATCTCGCTTATTATTTAAATACCTCGACGGATATGTTTACCGCAAACCAGGGAGACGCAAGATATTATTTAACCGGAAAGATTGTTTCTATCCAAAATAGCGTTATGTCATACACCGGCGTTGCCGCGGCGGTTGAATATATGATAACGGCAACCGTACAGGTAAGCTTGTACAAGACAAGCGGAAAAATAATTTTTCAAAATGTTAATATCTCGTCCAGCGCTTTTTATTATAATTATATTAATCCCCTTATTGCGCATAAACAAGAAAAGGCGGCGTTGAAAACCGTGTCAAAAAGGGTTGCCAGAAAAATTGCGATATTTATCGAGTCAAAAAGATTAATAAGAAATAATAATATTAAGAAATAATCTATCCGATATTAAACCGTTCTTTCAAAGTTATAGCCGTTTATTTTCTTTATTTTTTTATACGCTATAAGGGTAATTTTTGCAAACAGGTAACCTAAAATTCCTCCCGCTATAACATCCAATGGATAGTGTTCGCCGTCGTAAACACGGGAAAAGGCAACTATGAATGCCAGAGTATAAAACAATTTATAGCGCTTCGGAAAAAGGTATGAAAGAGCAACGGCTAAAGAAAAAGCGGTAGTAGCGTGGCCTGATGGGAATGAGTATTCGGTGAGGTGCCTTCCAAGTAAATTAATGTGCACTGCGCCGTCTTTTATAAGGTTATGAAGCGCGACTATCGGCCTCGGCCTATTCACGAACCTTTTTATAATAATATCGAATATCCCGGGAACAAGCTGCGTCAAAACAAGCACAAAGAACGATTGTTTCAATTTTGAACGGTTATATATATAAACATAAACAAGAACAAGCCAGTATGCCACCCACCCGTTGCCCAGAAATGTAAATGCCCGCATATTTTCATTGAGAAAGGAAAAATGAAAATTATTGTTTATGAATAAAAAAATGGCAGTATCTAAATGAAGAATATAGGAAAGCATAAATAAATTTTTATTTTTGATTTTATAAATTATTAAGATATAATTTTAATAGAATTAATCCTGTAATGCAACCCGGGATTTTGTAATATTTCTTAAAATACTATTCTTATCGTCTAAAAAGGAGTATTTATATGCAGGCAGTTATAATGGCAGGCGGCTTCGGGACAAGGCTTAAACCCTTGACGAATAATGCTCCAAAACCCATGATACATGTGGCAAACAAACCTATGATGGAGCATGTCGTCAATCTGTTAAAAATACACGGGATAGTCGATTTAATTGTTTTGCTTTATGTGCAGCCTGAGGTAATAAAGAATTATTTTAAGGACGGGGCCGGTTTCGGGGTGAATATCGAATATGTGCTGGCGGAAGAAGACTACGGAACCGCTGGAGCGGTTAAAAATGTCGAAAAAATAATTAAGGACGGAAATGATGACGACTTTCTTGTAATCAGCGCCGATATAATTACCGATGTCAACTTAAAAAAGCCTATAGATTTTCACATCGGCAAAAAAAGCGATGCCACAATCGTTCTCACGCGGGTCGAAAATCCATTGCCTTACGGAATTGTCATTACCGACAGCGAAGGTAGGGTAACTAAATTTCTTGAAAAACCTACATGGTCCGAGGTTTTCAGCGACACGGTAAACACCGGAATTTATATCTTGCGTAAAAATGTATTAAAGCTTATCCCCGAAAAAAGCGAGTTTGATTTCTCGAAAGACCTGTTCCCCCTGCTTTTAAAAGAAAATAAGAACCTTTTCGGCCACATATGTTCCTGCTATTGGAGGGATGTAGGCACGCTTTCGGAATACAGGCAAAGCCATCTGGATATCATAGCGGGTAAAATAGATTTGAATGTAGAGGGGGAAACGCTTGCAAAGAACAATATAAAAATCGGCGAAAAAAGCATTATTGATATAA
Source organism: Candidatus Acidulodesulfobacterium ferriphilum (assembly GCA_004195035.1). NCBI lineage: Bacteria > Candidatus Acidulodesulfobacteriota > Candidatus Acidulidesulfobacterales > Candidatus Acidulidesulfobacteraceae > Candidatus Acidulidesulfobacterium > Candidatus Acidulidesulfobacterium ferriphilum. Next base: position 860,737 of record SGBD01000001.1, read on the forward strand.
GCTGCGATGTCGAAAACTCGATATTCGGAAAAGATGTTCATGTACTTCAAAACTGCAAAATTAAAAATTGCGTTGTAGGAGATAACTGCATCATCGGTGAAAATACGGCGTTAAGCGGTTCCGTGGTCGGAAAAAATTCAAAAATAGGCGCAAATTGCGAGATTCAGGAAGCCATAATAGGATACAAATCAAATATCGGCAGAAATGTTTTTATCGGTTCAGGCGCCGTGATATCCGATGTTTGCAATATCGGCAACGAAGCGGTAATAAATCCCAATGTTAAAATTTGGCCATTTAAAAATGTGGAAGACGGGGCAATATTATCGGAAAGCCTGATTTGGTCGGATAAATGGAGCGCTAAGATATTCGGCCAATACGGTATAACCGCTCTCGCAAATCTGGAAATAACCCCTGAATTCGCGTCGAAACTGGGGGCCGCCTTTGGCGCAACGATAGGTAAAAACAGAACTATTTCAGTTTCGAGGGACAGCCATAAAACATCAAGATTATTTTCAAGGGCTATGATGTCGGGAGTTCTTTCCGTGGGGGTCAATGTAAACGACTTTAGCGATACTCCAATATCCATCGTTCGGTATCAGGCAAAGCAGTTTAAGAGCTATGGAGGCATTCATGTCAGAAAACACCCCTTTGATAAAAAACTGTTGAATATAAAGTTTTTTGACCACAACGGCTTAGATTTATCTCCCTTAGGCGAACAGAAAATCGAAAGATTGTTTTTTAGGGAAGATTATGCAAGGGTCGGTTCGGAAGAGACGGGAGAAATATTTTATCCCACGCATGGAACCGAATATTATACGGACGGATTTTTGAGTAAAATCGATACCGATAAAATTATAAAGAAAAAATTTAAGATTGTAATCGATTATTCGTATGGAAGTTCGAGCAAGATTTTTCCGGCGATAATTGGAAGGCTGGGGATAGATTCCGTTCATTTGAATGCAAATTTAGACCAGACGAAGATTACAAAAACGGAAAGGGAATTTAAAAAATCGCTTAAGGACTTGTCGAGTATTGTAAAATCTATCAGCGCGGATATAGGTATTTTTATCGACAACGGCGGAGAAAAGATATATATCTGCGATGAAAACGGGGATAATATAGACGGAAATACGGCATTGTCATTAATGTGCCTTCTCGTTATGAAGACGGAAAAAATGGATAAGATAATTTCCGTTCCGGTAAATTCATCGTGTAATATATTAAAAATGGCCAAGGATTATAACTTTGAAGTTATTTTAGCTAAAAACTCTTCCAACGCCCTTATGGAAAAATCTGCCGATTCCAATGTTTATTTTGCCGGCGATAACGAAGGGGGCTACATTTACTCTAAATTTATGCCCGCATTTGACGGAATGTATTCCGCGGTAAAACTTCTCGAGATGCTTGCCAGACTTAACACTACAATTAAAAATGAGATGCGTTATATCGAGCCGACCTATTTTGAATATAAAATAATTCCTTGCCCAACCGAGTTAAAGGGGTTTATAATGAGAAAACTCATAGAAAAATACAGGGATGAAAATGCGTTATTCATCGATGGGATAAAGTTGATAAAGCCAAACGGTTGGGTTCTGGCATATCCGGCTTCCGAAGGCGCCCATTTTGAGATATTTTCCGAAAGCAGGGAAAAAGACGAAGCATTAGCTTTAATAAATCAATTTAGCGGCGATATAGATAGGTGGAAAAATGAAAGAAATTTCAGCGCTCTGTCATAGCAAGGAAAGCCCTTGGATCGAGTTCGGAACATCCGGTTACAGAGGCAGGATTGCGGACGATTTTACTTTTGATGCCGTCAAAATCGTATCGCAGGCTATATGCGATTTTTTAACGGAAAAATACGGCGGTTCGTTTCCTTCAAAAAAGATAATCATAGGCTATGATACAAGATTTTTATCGGAAGAATTTGCAAAATTAAGCTCCTGTGTTTTTTGCGCCAACGGGTTTTCCGTGATTTTTGCAAACACCTTTACCCCGACGCCGGTTATAGCTATAAAAATCCTGAAAGAAAAAGCCTTAGGGGCAATAAACATAACGGCAAGCCATAACCCTTATAATTACAACGGGATTAAGTTTTCCCCCGATTGGGGAGGACCCGCTCTTCCCGAAGATACGGAAATTATAACAAGAAAATCCAATGAACTTTTAAAATTACCCGAATATAAATTTATGGACATAGATGATGCGAAAAACCGAGGGTTATTGGTAGAGGCGGATTTTATAAGTGATTATGCGGATTTAATAAAAACTAAATTAGATTTAAAACTTATATCGAAAAATAATAAAAATATATTTCCTTTCATAACCTCTTTGCATGGAACGGGGCAGGGTATTATAGGAAATGTATTGAAAGAAGCCGGTTTTGAATTTGAAGAAATCGATAAGGAAAGAGATGCATTTTTTTTGCCGGGCATGGCGCCAGACCCTTCCGCTAAAAATTTGAGAGGTTTGGGGAAATTAATTAAAGATTATAATAAAAATGCGGCAGGAAATAAACCTGGGAAGCTGGCATTAGGGCTTGCGACAGACGGGGATGCCGATAGATACGGTATATTGGATGAAGACGGGGAGCTTGTCGAACCCAATATCATTTTTCCGCTTCTTTATAATTATTATATAGAGGGAAAGGGCATAAAGGGTGATGTTGCAAGAAGTGTGGCTACTACCGCCTTAGTCGATAGGGTTGCGAAATATTACGGTTTTAAAGTCATCGAAACCCCCGTCGGCTTTAAATATCTCGGTAAACTTATATCGGAGGGCAAAGCCGTAATGGCAGGGGAGGAATCCTCCGGGTTAACGGTAATGGGGCATACCCCGGATAAAGACGGAATTTATACATGTCTTTTAGTTCTTGAAATGTTATCCTATTATATGAAGCCTTTAAAATTGCTTGTGAAAGCCCTTCTTGAAAAATTTGGGCCTATTTATAGCAAGCGAATAAATGTTCCGGTGGATAAAGAAAAATTTAAAGCGGAAATCGACGAGAAGATGGAAAATTTTCCGTCCGTTTACGAAGGCAAGAAAGTTACCGGCAAAAATACGGCCGACGGCTATAAGATATTTTTTGACGACGATTCGTGGCTTTTGGCAAGGCTTTCTGGAACCGAGGATTTAATGAGAATCTACGGCGAATCCGATACGGCAGAAAATCTTAATACCTTAATAAATTCATTTCAAGAATATTTAATTTAACTCAAAAAATAAATTATGAAATTTTACACTATTCCGGCAGGGCCTTTCGAGGTAAACACATACCTTGTATTTAATGATAAGAATGGCAAAAAAGAGGGCTTTATAATCGACCCTGGAGGCCAGGAAAAAAGAATAGACAAGATAATAAAGGATGAAAATATAGATTTAAAATTTATACTTAATACGCATTGCCATATAGACCATGTAAGTATGGATAATTATTTTAAGAGAAAATACGGCATTAAAATTATTGCCAACAAAAAAGATGAACTTATATTAAAAAACTTGAAAAATCAGGCTGAATACTTAGGATTTGATTTTAATGAAAATGTTGTAATAGATGAATATTTAACCGAAAATAATGTTATCAATATAGGGGATATTAGTATTCTGCCGATTTTTACGCCGGGGCATTCCCCTGGCAGCACATCATTTTTAGTAAATGAAAAATATCTTTTTAGCGGAGATACCCTTTTTAAAAGCACTATCGGAAGAACTGACATTTTAGGCGGCTCGTTTGACGAGATTATAAGTTCTATTAAGAACAAATTATTAATAATAGGTGACGACATAATAGTTTTGCCGGGTCACGGCGAAACCACCACCATAGGGGAAGAAAGAAAATATAACGCGTATTTAATCTAACCCGTCATTCCTGCGCACTCATGAAGTTCCTAAGGAACTTCATGAGTGCCTCGAAGAGGCGCATATCTTCGCTTGCACGGTCGTTTTCGCATGTCGAAAACGCAGGTGAAGATGGCGCGAAGCGTTAATCCAGTAATGTATGAATATGCAAAATGCGTAACGATATTTAATATAGCTTAATTTCAATGCTTTTAAAATTATGACATTAAAAGGCAAAAATATTCTTTTATGTATAACCGGTTCCATTGCCTGCTATAAAAGCGTTGATTTATATAGAGAGCTTAAAAGGGAGGGCGCAGATGTTAAAATAATAGTCAGCTCGTCCGCCGCCAAATTTATCTCTCCTTATATTTTTGAATCTTTCGGGGAAGAGGTTTTTAGCGATGATGCTTTCAAGAGCCCTCTTGCCCATGTCTCGCTTTCCAAATATGCCGACCTGATATTAATTGCTCCCGCCACATTCAACACAATAAATAAACTTGCCGCAGGTATAGCGGATACATTAATAACTCTGGTTGTTTCAGCCTCGCAGGATAAACTAAAGGTTCTGGTTCCGGCAATGAATCCAAATATGTTTTCGAACAAAATATTAAAAGAAAATTTGAACAGGCTAACTGAACATAATTTTTATCTTATTTCACCGGGAATGGGAAATATGGCCTGTGGCGATTTTGGAGAAGGAAGGTTTCCCGACACTTCCGACATTATGTTTGAACTTGAATCGGTTTTTAAAGAAAAGACGCTTAAAGGCAGAAGAGTTTTAATAACGGCAGGAGCTACAAGGGAATATCTCGACCCTGTGAGGTTTCTTTCAAACGCCTCCAGCGGAAAAATGGGTATCAGCCTTGCCAACGAAGCGGTGAAACTCGGTGCGGATGTGTCCTTAATAGCCTTAAATATCGATGCCTCCTGTCAATATATCAATAAAAACATAAGAATAATAAGATGTAAAAGTTTTGCCGATTTGAAAGATGCATTATTGAGTGAATTTAAACGGTGCGGCATACTTTTGATGGCGGCCGCCGTTTCGGATTATAGCTTTAAAGAAAAAAGCTCAAATAAGATAAAAAAGGGGGACTTAAATCTTAATATAGAGCTTGTTCAGAATGAGGATTTGTTGAAGGCTCTGTCCGAAATGAAAAAAGAGGAACAGATAATTTTCGGTTTTGCCGCCGAAACCGATTCCGTGATAGAAAACGGAAGGAAAAAACTTATGGAAAAATCATTGGACTATATCTTTATCAACGATGTTTCAAAAAATGTTATAGGCGAAGACGAAAATGAAGGTTTTTTAATAAACAAAGAAGGCGAAATAAAAAGGTTCGTAAGACAGCTAAAAACCGAACTTGCAGGGAAACTTCTTGCAGAAATACTAAGGTAATAAATTAAGGACAAGTCCCTCATTTTATATTTCTTTTATCCACTTAAAACCGTTATGAATAAATCAGGCAGATTTCAATATATATGGATTGGTTTTTTGACATTTTTTACGATTTTTGGATTTGCCGTAAATAGCCTGCTTGCGCGGGTAGCGTTAGATAAAAATGCGATAACCCCCGTATTTTATAGCTTACTCCGCCTTGGAAGCGGAGCGCTTATTCTTTTTTTATTGGTATTCCATAAAAAAAATCAGCTTCCAAAGCCGAAATACTTATCCGCATTTGCCTTATTTGCTTATGCGTTCTGTTTTTCCGTCGGTTATGTTTTTGTCGGCGTGGCGGTCGGAGCGCTTCTGTTGTTTTCCGCAGTCCAATTTACGATAATAGGAAATGCGGTGTTTATCTATAAAGAAAGACTTAATATATTGCAAATATCAGGGGTGATAATTGCGATGGCCGGCTTTGTCTTGTTTGTATATAAAGGCTTAAATGTTCCCCAAAATATTATCGGATATTTTGGAGCCGTTATGATGATTATTTCAGGAATAGCATGGGGAATTTATACGCTAAAAGGCAAATTTGAAAAACAGTATGTATTAAGAACTGCGTCAAACTTCGTTTATTCATTAATTTATTTTATACCCTTTATCGTCATATTTGCTTTCCTAAAAAATGGTTTTATTAACGAAAAATTTATTAATACGCCGTATGTATATTTGCATCCCATAATTTACGGTATTTTATCGGGGGCTATATTTTCGGCACTTTTCTATGTAATATGGTATAAGGTGGTAATAAAATTATCCCGCGTTTTAGCGTCATCGGTTCAATTATTAGCGCCAGTTATGGCCGCATTTTTAGGAATAATATTTTTAAACGAAAAAATATCATATACCTTTATAATTTCTTCTATTTTAATCTTAGGAGGCATTATACTTGTAATAATAAAGGAAAAAACTGCGGAAGCGCAAGAATAAATTTGACAAAAACCCTATAGTAACCCCTCTGACGGCGGCTGCGGTCAAGAGCCGCAAGCCGCAAGACTAATCTAACCAATTGCCTGCCGATTTCGGCTTGCAGGTAAAATTAATTTTAGAAACCGGTCAGCCAATCACTACATCTTCCGAAACCGGGGCCGAATTTTTATCCGGCATCAGGTAGCTTTTAACATCTACGACATTTTCGGGGCTGTTGCCCTTTACCGAAAGGATTACATAAGAATAATATGGCCAGGAGGCGTTTATATCGAAACTTGAGGGTATTGCGGGGTGGTTGGGATGTGAATGATAAAAGCCTATGATTTCCAGATTTTCCTTTCTTGCAATTTTATCCATTTCAAGCATATCTTTCGGTTCGATTTCAAAGCTGTCCCATGCTATTTTTCCAAAGCGGTTTTCGGCGGGATAAACCTTTACGATTACTCTATCGTCTCCCTCGAGCCTTCCTAAAAGCCCCCCGCATGCTTCGTACGGAAAAATTTCCGTCGCATGCTTTTTGATAATTTCAAGTTCGGTTTCCGGAATTATTATAGCCATAATAAAATTATAACTTAAAAGTTAAAACATATAACTAAAATTTGTTAAATTTTATAAGCCGCAGGGGCTTACAAAATCCTTAAATTATAACTCGGTAAAAACCCTTGTAGAAAGGTATCTTGAGCCTGTGTCGGGCAATACCGTCGCAAAATTCCCCCTGTATTTGCCCGCAAGTTTATAAATGCCGTACACATTGGCTCCGGAAGAAAATCCGCATAAAAGTCCTTCTTCTTTAATAATTCTTTTAAGCATTGCATAGCTTCCTTCAGTGTCGACCTTTATAAAATCGTCTATAATTTTATTATGGTCGAAACCTTCGAAATTCAGGGAATAGTTGTATTTCCAACCCTCTATTCCGTGCATTTCGCTATCCGGAACTATTGCTATGACCTTTATTTTATCGTTATATTCCTTAAGCCTTTTTCCTACGCCGAGTATTGTTCCGCCAGTGCCGATGCCGGTCGCAAAACAGTCTATATTTCCGCCCGTCTGATTGAGAAGCTCCGCCGCGGTTGTTTCGTAATGCGCCAGCGGATTACACGGGTTATTATACTGGTCCGGCATATAATATAAATCTTTGCCTCCCCTTGCGTATTCCTCCATCGACCTTTTTATTGCGCCGTCATGGCTTTCTTCCGCGGGGGTAAGTATCAATTCCGTTCCAAAAAGCCGCATTATCTTTTTTCTTTCCTCGCTCATATTGGAAGGGGCGTAAATTTTAACCTTAATCCCCAAAAAAGCCCCTATCATAGCAAATGAAATACCGGTATTGCCCGAAGAAGAATCGATTATGGTCATATTGTCTTTTAAAAGTCCCTTTTCAAGAGCATTTTTTATCATATACAATGCAGGTCTGTCTTTGACGGAACCGCCGGGATTAAGGCTTTCTAATTTTGCGTATAATTTTGAACCAGCCCCCGGGTTAATTATTTTGTTAAGCAAAACCGCGCCAGTGCCGCCTATATTCGACAGGGAACTAAACAGATAAGGATTATTTTTTTCCATCTTTTTCGACGATAATTTCATAATCGGTATCGTTAATTTTATTAATAGACAGGACTTTATGGCCCTGTTCCTCCATAGAGCGTGGGACATTTCTTATGGCGGGTTCATAATCGACGATAACCCTTAAAATTTCCCCTTTTTTCATCTTTTCTAAAGCAAGTTTGGATTTTACGAATGTAAAGGGGCAAATTTCCCCTTTTATATTTAATTCGCTATTACTGTTATATTCCGGCATTTAATTAATTCTCCTTTCTAAATTCACAAAAATCTTCATAATCTATCAAATCAAAAACGCTGGGGGACTCCCCGCATAACGGGCAGGTTTTGTCCTGCCTTAGTTTCATCTCGGTAAATTTCATATCTAATGCGTCATAGATTAAAAGTCTGCCGTTCAAGGTAAGGCCTACGCCAAGAATAATTTTTATAGCCTCGTTTGCCTGAATTGCTCCTATTACCCCGGGAAGAACTCCCAAGACCCCTGCCTCCTGACAGCTCGGAACCAAACCGGGGGGAGGGGGCGACGGAAACAAGCATCTGTAGCAAGGCCCTTCCTCCGGCAAAAATACCGTTGCCTGTCCGTCAAACCGAAAAATAGAACCGTAAACAAGGGGTTTTCTCATAAAATGGCAGGCATCGTTTATTAAATATCTTGTCGGAAAGTTATCGGTGGCATCTATTATTACATCATAATCTTTTATTAAACCCTTTATGTTTTCCGAACTAATCTTTTCCTTATAAGTTACGACATTAACATCGGGGTTAATCCTTGCGATAGAATCTTTTGCAGAGTCCACTTTGTACCTTCCCACGTCACGAGTGCCGTGCCATATTTGCCTTTGAAGATTAGACAGATCAACCGTATCGAAATCTACGATGCCGAGTGTTCCGATTCCTGCAGCGCCCAGATAATATCCGCAAGGAGCGCCGAGCCCTCCCGCTCCGATCAATAACACCTTTGAGGATAGTAATTTTATCTGCCCCTCGCCGCCCACCTCAGGCAATATTATATGTCTTGCATATCTTTTAATCTGTTCTTCGGTAAATTCCAAAATATTATATCCTCCGTTAAATTTTGCATTAGTTATTCTACCACATCGAGAACAATTGGTTCCACCGTTACGCCTTTTGATTCCAAAAATTTGATGGCTTTTTCTATCTCCCTAGGTTCGCCTTCTATCTCTATAGCAATTATTCCTATATCGTTCGAGATACTTGCACTTCTTATATTTGTAATAACATTGTAATTTTTACCTGCAAGATAGATTAGCGGTTCTTTAATAGCTTCCTGTGGATAGTTAAGATAAAATTTTTTCTTTTCGGCCGCGCCTCCCGCAATTGCGGGAATTATGGAAATCGTGTCCCCGTCTTGAACTTTTGAATTTATGCTGTCTATAAATCTGATATCCTCATCGTTAAGATAAACATTAACAAATCTCCTAACTTGGTCATTCTGTTCACATATTCTTTCTTTAATACCCGCAAAATTTTTTTCAAGGTCGTTTATTATTTCGATAATGGTTGAACCGTTAGAATCGACCTCCGCTTTTCCGTTAGTTAAAGACCTTAAAGGTGTTGGTATTCTGACTTTTACTGACATTTAATCCTCCTGCTATGATAATTATAAATTATTATTATTTATGATAAGAATTTTTTATTTTATACTTTTTTTAAAATTTAAATAATTTAAGTTCTTTTAGCTTTTACCCCTGATTTTAGCAAGCACCTTTTCGAATTCTTCCAAATTTGCATCGATAGTTGCCGGTTCTTTCAGCTTTCCGTTAATTGCCTCCAGCGTTTTTAAGCCGTTGCCCGTTATGGCAAGAACCGTAGTTTCATTTTTATTGATATAACCCTTGTCTATCAGCTTTTTTGCCACGGCAACGGTGACGCCGCCGGCGGTTTCGGTAAATATTCCTTCCGTTTTGGCTAAAAGTTTCATCCCTTCGACGATTTCATCATCCGTTGCATCCTCGCCGTATCCCCCTGTTTTACTCATAAGGTCAGAGGCATAATATCCATCGGCAGGGTTGCCTATTGCAAGAGATTTTGCTATCGTGTCCGGGGTTTTAACCGGCTTGATGAATTCCCTTTTTTCTTTGACGGCGGCGGTTATCGGGTTGCATCCCGCAGCCTGAGCGCCAAAAATTTTGGTATGCGGCTTTTCTTTTAGCAGGCCGCAATATTCGAATTCGTCTATCGCCTTTCCAACCTTTGTAATTAAAGAACCTCCAGCCATAGGAACAACCACATTATCCGGCGCTTTAAAGCCGAGCTGTTCAAGCATTTCGAAGGTAAGCGATTTTGAACCTTCGGCATAATACGGCCTTAAATTGATATTGACAAAACCCCAGTTATGTTTTCCCGCAATTTCCGTGCAAAGCCTGTTGACCTTGTCATAACTCCCGTCAATTTTAACCAAATTGGTGTCGTAAATCAAAGTCCCCAAAACCTTTCCGATTTCAAGGTTTGAAGGAATAAATACAAAACTTTCGTAACTTGCCGACGCCGCCAAAGCCGCAACCGCGTTGGCAAGATTTCCAGTCGAAGCGCATGCCACAACCTTAAAGCCAAATTCTTTAGCTTTGGCTATCGCAACAGACACAACCCTGTCTTTAAAGGATAATGTAGGGAAATTTACGGCATCGTTTTTGACATATAATTCTTTAACGCCTAATTCCTTTGCAAGATTATCCGCTTTCACAAGAGGGGTATAGCCCACATTTTTACCTATTTTAATTTCCCCTTTTATTGGAAGCAGTTCGCGATAACGCCACATATTAGGCTCTCTGGATTTAATTTTATCGATACTTATGTGTTTTTTAATTTCGTCATAATCGTAATCTACCTCAAGAGGTCCGAAGCAGTAATCGCAAACATAAAGGGGGCTGTCAGGGTATTCTTTGCCGCATTCACGGCATTTTAAACCTTTAACGAACATTTTTTCTCCTTCTTTTAAGTTGTTTTATTTAAGCTGTCTATTTTTTTATTTAAGCTGTATATTTTAAGATAATGACAAAATGCCGGATTGAAACTAAAAAACCCCTTCTTCCTGATAAATATAGAAGAAGGGGTTTTAAAAACTCAATTCTTCTTATCTTCCAGGGATTAACCTGCGGGAATTAGCACCGATTTCTATATTGCTATCGGTTGCTGCGGTATCTAACGGGCCCGTCCCTCCACCGCTCTTGATAAGAAACAAATTTGTATATAAATATAAAAAGATCTATTGTTTATTAATATTAAATATTGGGCTAATAAACATATTTTATTATGTATAACATTATTTATAAAGAATGTCAATATAAAACCTTAATCCAGTATTTACGTAAAATAGGAACATTTAAATATTTTCTATTGCAGGATTAAGGTAAAATTGCCAAAAAAAGGCAAATATAATTTGCATGGAGGTAAAAAACAAATTATAATGAAATTTAATAGGCAAAATTGCTTATAAATTATTTAAGAGATTTTTAAAAGGGAATAAAATGTCTAATAAGTCCGGCAGTTATTGTTCTGAACAGGAACATAATCTAATTGCTAATTGCTTAATATGCGGGCATTCTCTTGAATATCTGCCTTTCGCCGTCGAGCTGACCTGTTTTTACTGCGGCAAAAAAGAAAAGGGGAGTATCGTTTGTTCGTCGGATAGGTCTCATTACGTTTGCGACGACTGCCATAACCTATCTTCTTTCAATTATATAAAAGATTTTATATTATCTACGGAAGGCAAAAACCCTTTCGAAATTACATTCGATATTTTAAATAATCCAAGCGTAACGGTGCCTATGTTAGGATGCCACCATGCTTATATTTTAACGGGAGCGGTTTTAGCTTCGCTAAAAAACAGGGGATACGTGCATATTTCAGAAGCCGATATCGAAGAAGCGTTTTACAGGCTCTCAAAGCAGGCTGTAGGAGGCTACTGCGGCTTAAGCGGCGTTTGCGGCATAGTTCCTGCGGGCGGTATCGTATATTCAATTTTAACCGGTTCGGTCTGCGGCAAGGATATTGAACAAAAAATAACCATGAAGATTACGGCTCTTCTTTCCAAAGCCGTATTCGATTTAACGGGACCTTCATGCTGTAAAGCTTATCTCTTTAAGGCTCTTGAGATAATCTCCGCAAGTCTTTACGAAGATTTTAACTTTCTTTTAATAGATAACGATGTAGATATATCATGCAATTTCAAGGAACTGCATCCCCATGGGTGCATGCAGGAAAAATGCCCTTATTTTGCCCCTTCTTATACCGTTAGCGTCGAATGGTTAAAAGAAAATTTGAAAGATACGGCTATATCCCGGTTCCTCAAGGTTGCTCCCGTTGAAATAAGTTTGAAGCTCGATAAATCCAGCCTTGAAAGCAATAACAATATACCTCCTGCTCCCTGCTGAAAGTAATATGCCTTAGGTTTAAGGTAACGTATTTTTATTTTTCTTCATAAAAAGTCCGCCGTATATAACGGGGGCAAGCCACAGGGACATAAAAACGGATATTAATAAGCCTCCCATAACCGCAACGGAAAGGGGTTTCAGGAGGTCGGTTCCTCTTCCTATGCCTATAGCCAGCGGCAGAAAACCGAAAACGTCGGCAAGCATAGTCATAAGTATCGGGCGGAGGCGTTCTCTGGCGGCAAGAAAAACGGACGAAGGGCTTGGGGACGAGTTAACCGCGCCGCTTATCTGCCTTGACCTTGCGAATATAAGGATCGCGTTATTGGTGGAAATAGCAAAAACTAAAAGAATACCGAGAAATGCCGTGCTATCGAGTTCTATGCCCGTTATTAAAAGGGCGGCAAGCGCCCCTGCTCCAGACAGCGCAATAGCTGTCATAGATGCGACTGCCGCCCGCTGGCTTGCAAACTGGAAACCAAAAAAGACAAAAATCAAAATCAGTGCAAAGATAAGCATAACCGCCATCTGCTCGAAGCTCTTTACCTGAGAGCGGTAGTATCCTCCGATAGAGGCTGTAACAGACGGCGGAAGATGCATTGAACCTATAACGAAGCGCGCTTTAGCCGCTCCTGCCGAAAGACCTTCGCCTTTTACGGGCTGAATGAAGATATAGGCATACGGAGCCATATTCTGGTGGGTTATAAAAGGGACGGCTTTTTTGACGCGTATTTTAGAAAGATAATCTAATCTGGTATGCGTGCCGTTTTTAAGGGTAAAAGGCCAGTTTTTTAGCTCCGGCAGGGTGACGGATTTGTTTTTAAGAAAAACGCGTACCGGCAGTACCTGTTCGCCGTACAGCAAAAAGCCCGCTTTTTGTCCCCACAGGAGTCTTTTGACTTTATCCGCTATAACGGGCGGCGGTACGCCGTAAGCCGCCGCGTAATCGGACGGCGTCAGCGTTATTTCCGGTCCTGCCGAAGGAGATTTAAAATTGACGTACTGGAAATCGCCGGTTTTTCTTAGTTTACCTGCTAAAGTTTTACCGTATTTTCTGAGCGTGCCGGAGCTTTTGCCGAAAAGCATAACTTCTAAAGGCGCATGGGAGCCGGATAAAAACCCGAGACGGTTTACCATGAGCTGTTGAAAATTAAGGTCGATAAGGTCGGGAGCCGCGTTATGAAACTTATTATAAAGCCCTCTCATTATTTTTTCGGTTGTTTCGGTGCGGTTTCTTCTTAATACGATTGTCAAATCGCCTTTGTTAGGCGTAGAATAAGGGTTGTCCAAGCTCCTGCCGACTACTAAGGAAACCCTTTTTACGTTAGAGTTTTCTTTAGCGATATGCATAAGATATTTTCCGGTTCTTTCGGTGCCGGCAACACTGCTTCCCACGGGAGTCCTGAACGGAACGACAAAAATTCCCTCGTCCCATTTCGGCAAAAAAGCCGTCCGCAGATAAAACATAGAAAACGCTATAGTTATTATCAGCGCAAAAATTACCGGCAATGCAAACCAAGGCGACCTCATGCCCTTAATCAGTATATAGCCATAAATTTTTCTAAGCCTGTTTTTTTTATAAATTTTACTTTTTTTTCCGCCGTTTTTTCTTTTTGCAAGCATTACGGTAAGTATCGGGGTAAGAGTTAAAGCCGTCAGCTGTGACGTTATCAGCGCGATAACTATCGAAAGCGCCATCTGTTTAAAAAGGATGCCGAGAGTTCCGTGGATAAAGATAAGGGGTATAAAAACTATGGAAGACGTAATTGTCGCCGCGGTCATAAGCGGAAGTATTTTGCCTACACGCTCTAATGCCGAGTCGCCGCCTGTTTCATTCGCCAGCCCTCCCTTCATCTTATGAAAACCTCTTTCCACTATGACAATCGCATGGTCTATCATAGCCCCTATCGAAGCGGTTAATCCGCCGAGCGTCATAATATTAAGACCGAAGCCTAAGGCATTAAGAATAACGACCGTTAAAGATACCGAAACGGGTATCACGGCAAGGGCTATAAGAGCGCCGTCCATACGCTTTAAAAAGAGGAATACTACGAACAATGCTATTAAACCGCCGAGAATAAGCGCAATCCAGACATCTTTAAGATTGGAATGGATAAGCCGGCTTGTATTATAGACTGAGATTATTTTTAAACCTTTCGGCAGGCGGCTGTTTAAAGATTTAATGCGGCGGCCGATATTTCCGGCGACTTTAACCGTATTTATATTTAAATCCGGCATAATATCAATTAGAAGTGTATGCCGGTAACCGCTTACCGCCGCTTCGCGGATTAACGGCGGAGAGATTATATTTACCCTGCCTAAGGCTTTTAAAGGCAGAAGAGTATGCCTTACCGGAATCATAAGGTTTGACAGGTCTTTTATATCTGCCGGACGCGGGGTGGTCGCGATTACGAACTGCTTATGATATGTATTCAGCACTCCCGAAAAAAAAGGTCCCTGATACGACCTCAGTATTTTTACGATGTTTTCCGGACCGATATGATACTGGGCAAGACGAAGCGGATTTAAGTTTATTCCGGCCTCCGGCCAGCCGCGCCCGGTTCCTTCTATTTGATAAATTCCTTTAATGGAAAGTAAAGCCGGCCTGATTTTAAAGGCAAAAACCGACATCATATCGGAGCTGTTATAATCTTTCCTATTCGAAACAAGGGCATACTCGGCAAAAGGATATACGTTAGGGGACATCAGCCGGACGGTCATCTTGCTTCCCGGCGGCAGCGCCACCTGGCTTAAGCGGGATTCAAGCATTAAATAAGCTATATGCGGTTTTATGTTCGATTGAAAATAAACGGTGATTTTAGATATGCCGTTGCCCGTTTGGGAGCGGACGAGACGGACGCCGGGTTCTCCTTCCGCCGCGGCTTCGAGAGGCTTGGTCGCCTGAACAAGCATAAATTTTACGGGAAGTCTGCCGCTGTGGACTAAAACGGAAACCCTTGGAAAATTGACATCGGGGAAAATGCTTTCAGGCATATTGCGCGTATAGAACCAGCCGATGCCGATAACCATTAAAGAAAGAAGAATTATCGAAAACTTATTTTTTAAAAGAAAATTAAGATATCTTTTCAATGTTTTATCTCCACGGCAATACCGGATACAAGCCGTGTAACGGGGTATATTATTACGGGTTCGCCGGCGTTGATATCTCCTTTAACATATACCTTGCCGTCTTTCCGTCCTATTACTTTTATTTTCACGGCTTGAGCTTTGTTATGTTTTACCGCAAATACGACCGTCCCGCCTTTAAGCATAACAACCGCTCTTTCTGGCAAAGAAAAGGCGGTGGCGGAAGGTTCGGCAAAACGAAGGTTAACCCATTCTCCCGGTAATAAAGGAGAATTTTTGGGCAGGCTTATATAAACAGGCACAAGACCGTTATGAGCGGCATTGCCGCCGATAGAAATTATCCTGCCGGTTTCCTTAATGCGCCTTCTTTTTATTTCGACCCGCATATTAATATAAAGATTAAAACTCTGGGAAGGAGTTAAATATGTCCTTGCCCACGGCAATCCTTTGCCGTTTAACACGGCAACGGGGCTTCCCGCCGCAACTATTGCGCCGTCGGCCGTGAGATAATGCACGGTTCCTTTAAAATGTGAAATAAGGATGCCTTCGCGGTCAAGGGACTCAAGGGCGTGAAGAGACGAATATGTGCTAGACAGATTTAAAGCCGCCCGCTCCAATGTTTTTTTTGCCGCAACTCCGTAATTAAATAAAAGTTTTTCTCTTTTAAACTTTATCTTCGCGTATTTTACCGAAGCCTGCGCCGAAATAATTTTTGCGTATAAGCCGGGACTTACGACCCTTGCGATAACCGTTCCGGCGGTTACGGATTTTGGGAAAGGAAAGGATTCTATCAGCCTTCCCGTAAAAGGAGCCGTAAAAACCTGTCTGCCGTTGCTGTGAACCTTTCCGGGCGAGGTAATATTTTTTACCGCAAGCGTTTTTTTTGCATAGGCGACTTTTACCGGCATTGCGGAACCGGCAAAAGCTAAGGGCATGCCGATGCTGTAAACGATACACAAGGTTAAAATTGAAATTGAAATAAACACGGTTGTTCTTTTCATAGTTTTCCGTCTCCAGAGGGGATTATTCCCATATCTATATCTAACTGAGAAATTGCCAGATAAAACTCGTTTACTGCTTTAGCAAGTTCTATGCGCGATTTTATCCAGTTATTCTGGACTTCCTGTAATTCAAGAGCGTTAAAGGCTCCTGCTAAGTAACCTTCTTTTGTCATTTTAAAAACTTCCCCAGATTTTTTGACTAAAATTTTTGCTCCATAAATTTTCTTTTTTGAGGCTGCCGCTCTGCCGTAATCAATTGCCAGCCTTTTTTTTACGGATAATTTAACAGCGGATTTTGCGGATTTTAGCGCCATAAGCCTTTCACTTGCCGCATCAATAGAACCTTTATGAAGTCCAAAATTATAAATAGGGATGTTCAGCATAACAAAAAACTGCCACCCCAGATTCGGGGCATCGAAGGAATTTACGGTGTCCTCTCCGTATGCGGCGCCGCCATGAATACTCGGAAGTCTTCCTGCTTTATTTATTGAAACGAATGCCTTTGCAGATTTAATTTCAGCGCGTACTATTTTAATCAGCGGCTGTTTTTTTATAGCTTTAGAAATCAGCCTGTTTAAAGGAGGAATCCGGTAATTGACAAATGCCTGACCGCAAATCACAACTGTTCTTTCTCATCATAAGTTTTACATTCATTATACCAAACAAATG